>NZ_JBEZJZ010000101.1:0-29845 GCF_040651455.1 Streptomyces sp. NPDC048483 | reverse complement strand
TGACGTTCCCATTTAATCAAATTTTTAAACCAACTTCCCCGGGGTGGGGGGGTCGCGGGGGGCCCCCAAAACTTGGTGGGGTGGTGTGGCATATGCCACACCACCCCTCAGAGGTCCCCGCCCGACCTGCTTGCCGTGCCGCTAGACGCCGGAAAAGCGCGGAATAACCTTTTCACCCCACTGGCGGATGGTCTCCAGGCAGACCTCCTGGGGGACCGTGCCCATCTGGATGAGACACATGACCTCGTCGGCGCCCGCCGCCCGCAGTCGCTCCACGTAGGCGATGGCGTCCTCGGCGGTGCCATAGGCGTGGTCGGCGTGGAAGGTGGCGGTGGAGGTGGGGCGGACGGGGATGCGCTGCTCGTTGAGGCGGGCCACGACCTGCTCGGCGGCGCGCCGCAGCTCGGCCTCGGCCTCGGCGGCGCTCGCGCCCGCCACGACCGCCTCGTCCGGCAGTCCGGCGCCGCCGTACCAGTAGCCGATGGACTGGGCGAAGAACCGCTGGCCGCGCAGCCCGACCGCGCGGGCGCGGTCCCGGTCGTCCAGCACGATCGTCGGGCACAGCACCGAGAAGTGATCGTTGATCTCCGTGGACACCAGCCGGTCGCCGGTACGGGCCGCACGGGCCGCGTCGTACGCGCTCCGCATCCCGGCGATCGCGTCCGGTCCCGCGAAGCCCATCACCAGGGCGCCGAGGCCCATGTCGGCGGCCTGCCGCAGGGTGTCGATACGGCTGCAGGCCAGGAACAGCGGCGGGTGCGGGCTCTGGTGCGGGCGGGGCAGAATCGGGTGCGGCAGGATGTCGATCAACTCGCCGTGATACTCGAGCTCTTCGTTCTGCCAGGCCCTGCCGATGATCCGCAGCGCCTCCTGGACCTCCTGGGCCGTACGGTCCCGGTCGACGCCGCACAGCGAGGTCTCCTGCTCGGTGCCACCGCGCCCGGCACCCAGGTCGAGCCGGCCACCGGAGAGCAGATCGAGAGTGGCGGCACGCTCGGCGACCCGCGCCGGATGGTTGAAGGCGAACGGCATACAGACCACACCGTGCCCGATGCGGATGGTGCTGGTCCGGGCCGCGACCCAGGTCAGGAAGATCTCCGGGGCGCTCATATGCGCGTACCACTTCAGGGAGTGGTGCTCGACGGCCCAGATCCGGTCGAAGCCCATCCGCTCTGCCAGCACGGCCTGTTCGACGCTGTCGTGGAAGAGCTGGTGTTCGCGCTCGACGGTCGGATCGGCGAGCTGGGCCTCGAAGATGACCGAGAACTTCATGGCGCCTCCCGGGGCTGCAGGCAGGGGTGCGTTCCGGCGAACTCCTTATTTCCATCAGGCATATGACTAGTCGGCATACGTGGAAGAAGCAAGAGAAGCGGCAAGAGGGGCTCGCGGGCCGCCCCCGGACGAGTGAGCCGTTGGTCCGGCCGCTACCGGTCGGCGATCGCCGACCTCAACTCCCGTGGGGACACCGACCGTTCGCCGTCGCGCCCGCAGTCCAGCCGCACCTTTCCGTCGTTCCCGATCCGGCGGCCCGGCCCCGGCGCAAAGTGGTACAACGGCTCGCCGTTCGTGCGGGGGCGGCCCGTGGACCTCATCAGCAGGACGTATCTACTGCCGGGGGTCGGCGTCTGCACCGCGGAGACCGGATTCCAGATGGTGACCGACCCTCGGGACGGCAGCGTGCCGGGTGCCAGCGTCCCGTCGATCTCGAAGCGGAAGCCGGAGCCCCGGCTGATCCCGTCGTCCAGATGGATCTTTCCGGGCCGCACCGTCCCGCTCACCGGATGAAATCCCCTCCCCAACCACCAGGAGTACTCCTTCGCGGCGGCCCGTACGCAGGACGCAGAGGCGGCTGGCACCATCCGGTCGGCCTCCCCGTCCGTACGGCCGAAGGCAAGCGGCACCGCGACCGCCCCCACGGCGACGACCGCCGCCACGCCCGCGGCCAGTGCCGCCCGCCGCCGTACCAGTCCCCGGCGGGCCTGCTCGGTGAACTCCGGCCCGGGGCAGCGGACGCGGACGTCCGGCTCGGCCGCCTCCACCAGCAGCTGCCGCACCCGCTCCGCCACGAGCACGCGCCCTCCGTCGTCACTCATCGCCCGCGCCCTTCTCCCGATCCGTTACCGCTGTGAGGAAGCCCGCGGCACGTAACGCGGACAGCGCGCGGGCCGCCCGGCTCTTGACCGTGCCGACCGAGCAGCCGAGCGCCGCGGCGATCTGCCGCTCGGTGAGCTGGTGGTAGAAGCGCAGCACCAGTACGGCCCGCTGGCCGGGCGGCAGTCGGTGCAGCACGGCACGGACCGACACCGCGGTCGCCACCGACTCGGCATGGCCCGGCCCCGGTACGTCCGGCAGCCGCTCGGCCGGGATCTCCTGGCTCCAGCGCCGCCGCCGGTCCTTGGCCAGCAGCCGCACCATCGTCGTGCGCGTATACGCCTCGGCCGCCTCGACCCGGCCGATCCGCCGCCACGCCCGGTAGGTGCGCAGCAGCGCCTCCTGCGCCAGGTCCTCGGCCCCGGTGGGCGTACCGGTCAGCAGGGTTGCCGTCCGCAGCAGGGACGGATAGCGAGACGCCATGAAGGCGCTGAACGCCTCGTCCCGGCCATGGTGCATCCTGTGCCTCTCCGCCCGTCCCCGCGCCATCGGCGCCGTAGGCCGCGCTCCTGTATGTGCCTCACTTCTTCTGAGACCCTGGCCGGGCGGAAAGGTTCCCCGGCCCACGGCCGGCAGGGGCGGACCCGGTACGTTGACCCGGAATGCCACAGCATGGGGCACTCATACGGGCTAGTGGGCATTTGTCCCTACAGCGTTGCGGCCTGGAACGGATTAGGCTGTGGGCCATTTCGGGCAACAGTCTGTCGACGGTCGACACTTCCGGCCGGCGCTTTCCGCTCGTTGGTCCCGACAGTGTTCGACAGTTTCAGAGCCGACAGAAGCGAACCGACAGAAGCGAGGCAGCCTTGTCCTTTCTCACCATCGGCCACCGCGGGGTCATGGGCGTGGAGCCGGAGAACACCCTGCGGTCCTTCGTCCGCGCCGAGCGCGAGGGCCTCGATGTCATCGAACTGGACCTGCATCTGAGCAAGGACGGCGCGCTCGTGGTGATGCACGACGCGGACGTGGACCGTACGACGGACGGCACCGGCCCGATCGTCGAGCGCACCCTCGCCGAACTGCGCGAGCTGGACGCCGGGCGGGGCGAGCAGATCCCGGTGTTCGAGGAGGTAGTGGAGGCGGTCAAGGCGCCACTGCAGGCGGAGATCAAGGACGTGGCGGCCGCGCAGGCGCTGGCGGAGGTGATGCGCTCGCGCGATCTGACCGGCCGGATCGATGTGATCTCCTTCCACGACGAGGCGCTGGCCGCGATCCGCACGCTGCTGCCCGGCGTCCGTACGGCCCTGGTGGGCAGCCGCTACGGCACCGATATCGTCGACCGCGCCCAGGCCGTCGGCGCGGGCATGCTCTCGCTGAACATCCGCCGGCTCACCCTTGAACTGGTCGAGCGCGCGCACGCCGCTCAGCTGAAGGTCCTGGGCTGGACGGTCAACACCCATGACCAGCTACGGCTCGCGCGCGGGCTGGGCCTGGACGGTGTGGTGACCGACCAGCCCGAGATCCGGCGGGCGGTGCGCTTCACGGCGTAGCGCCCACGGGACCGGCCGTACGCGGAAATCCGCAGTTCACAGGCGCGCAATGTCCTTCCAGCATGCGGACGTTCGGCCCGGTGATCTCGACAGATCACCTTGCGCACTGCCAGTCTCCCGCCATGCGCCTCGTCAACCGCCCCACCCGCCTTGCCGCTGCGGCCGCCACCGTACTGCTCACCGCGGCCGTCGGCTGTGCCCCGCAGGGCGAGTCCCCCGGTGGCGGCTCCGCCGCCGGGCGGGGCAAGCAGAGCTGTGACCACGGCAAGCTGGCCACCGTGGCCTCCGGCACGCTCACGGTGGGCACCGACAAGCCCGCTTATGCGCCCTGGTTCGTCGACGACGACCCGGCCAACGGCAAGGGCTTCGAATCGGCCGTCGCCTACGCCGTCGCCAAGCAGCTGGGCTACGGCAAGGGCGCGGTGCGCTGGCAGACCGTGCCGTTCAACAACGCCTTCGCGCCCGGCGAGAAGAAGTTCGACTTCGACATCAACCAGATCTCCATCAGCGCCTCGCGCAAGCACGCCGTCGCCTTTTCCTCCGGCTACTACGACGTGCGGCAGGCGGTCGTCGCGCTGAAGGGCTCCCGGGCCGCGAAGGCGAAGAGCGCCGCCGACCTCAAGGGCGCCAAGCTCGGCGCGCAGGTCGGCACCACCAGCCTCGATGTCATCAACGACACCATCCGGCCGAGCCAGTCCCCCGCCGTCTTCCAGAAGAACGACCTGGCCAAGTCCGCGCTGAAGAACGGGCAGGTCGACGCGATCGTGGTGGATCTGCCGACCGCCTTCTACATCACCTCGGCCGAGGTCAAGGACGCCGAGATCGTCGGGCAGTTCCGCTCCGGCGGCACCGCCAGGGAGCAGTTCGGGCTGGTCCTGGACAAGGAGAGCCGGATCACCGGGTGTGTGACGGCCGCGGTGGACGCGCTGCGCAAGGACGGCACGCTCGCCGCGCTGGAGAAGAAGTGGCTGACCGATGCCGTTGCCGCTCCGGTGCTCAAGTGACGTACGAAAAGGGTGTGGCGGAGAAGGAACAGCGGGTGCCGGCGGGGGCCGGTGACGCCTATGTCCCCTCCCGGCGGCGGATCGAGCGGGAACGGTTCCAGCGGGCGCGGGCCCGGCGGGCCACCGCCGTTGCCGCGCTGAGCACCCTCGTCACCGGCGTCGTCCTCTTCCTCGTCATCACCCGCTCCCCCGGCTGGCCGCGCACCCGTGAGACCTTCTTCAGCGCCGAGTACGCGCGCAAGGCGCTGCCGGAGGTGTTGGAGGGGCTGCTGCTGAATCTGCGGCTGCTGGTGGTGTGCGGGGCGGCGGTGCTGGTGATCGGCATGCTGCTGGCGATCGCCCGGACGCTGCGCGGCCCGGTGTTCTTCCCGCTGCGCGCCCTGGCCACCGCGTACACCGACTTCTTCCGCGGGCTGCCGCTGATCATCTGTCTGCTGATGGTGGTCTTCGGGGTTCCGGCGCTGCGGCTCCAGGGTGTGACCACCGATCCGGTGGTGCTGGGCGGCTCGGCGCTGGTCCTGACGTATTCGGCGTATGTGGCCGAGGTCTTCCGGGCCGGCATCGAGTCCGTCCACCCCTCGCAGCGGGCCGCGGCCCGTTCCCTGGGGCTCTCCAGCGGCCAGGCGCTGCGCTACGTCGTGCTGCCGCAGGCCGTACGGCGGGTGGTGCCGCCGCTGCTCAACGACCTCGTATCGCTGCAGAAGGACACCGGTCTGGTCTCCATCGCGGGAGCGGTGGACGCGGTCTATGCGGCGCAGATCATCGCCGGCAAGGACTTCAACTACACGCCCTATGTCGTCGCCGGTCTGGTGTTCGTTGCGCTGACCATCCCGCTGACGCGCTTCACGGACTGGATCACCGCCCGGATGGACCGCCGGCGTGCCCAGGGAGGGACGGTATGACCACGACGACCGACGGCACCGCTGACCTGGACGGCACCGCTGACCTGGACGGTACGGACGGCGGCCCGGTGCTGCGGCTGGAGTCCGTACGCAAGACCTACGGGCGGGACACCGTTGTCCTGCGGGACGTGGACCTCGAGGTGTCCCCGCACACCGTGACCGCGCTGATCGGCGCCTCGGGGTCCGGCAAGTCCACCCTCCTGCGCTGCGCGAACCTGCTGGAGGAGATCGACGACGGCGCGATCTTCCTGGACGGCGAGGAGATCACCGATCCCCGCGCGGACGCGGACGCGGTACGGCGCCGGATCGGCGTGGTCTTCCAGGCCTACAACCTCTTCCCGCACATGACCGTGCTGGACAACATCACGCTGGCGCCGCGCCGGGTGCACGGCGTACCACGCACCGAGGCGGAGGCGCGCGCCCGCGACCTGCTGGAACGGCTGGGGCTCGGCGAACGGGCCGGCGAGTACCCGGACCGGCTCAGCGGCGGGCAGCAGCAGCGGGTCGCGATCGTCCGCGCGCTCGCGGGCCGCCCCCGGCTGCTGCTCCTGGACGAGATCACCGCGGCGCTCGACCCGGAGCTGGTCGGCGAAGTGCTCGGCGTCGTCCGCGATCTCAAGGAGGACGGGATGACAATGGTCATCGCCACCCATGAGATGGGCTTCGCCCGCGAGGTGGCCGATCAGGTGTGCTTCCTGGACGGCGGGGTGGTGCTGGAGCGCGGCACGCCCGAGCAGGTCTTCGGCGATCCGCAGCAGGACCGCACCCGCCGCTTCCTGGAGCGGATCATCGCGGCGGGGCGGCTGTGACCGGCCGCTGGACCGCCTCGTCCAGGCTCAGCCGAGCGCCTTGACCAGCAGCTCGAATTCCAGGTCGGTGCGCTGCGGGATGCCGAACCGCTCGTCGCCGTACGGGAACGGGGTCAGCTCGCCGGTGCGCCGGTAGCCGCGGCGCTCGTACCAGGCGATCAGCTCCTCGCGCTGGCGGATGACCGTCATCCGCATCTCGCGGGCGCCCCAGGCGGCCTGGGCGGTCCGCTCCGCCTCGGCGATGATGACCTTGCCGAGGCCGCCGCCCTGGAGCGCCGGGCGGACCGCGAACATGCCGAAGTAGACGTGGTCACCGCGGTGTTCGAGCTGACAGCAGGCGATCAGCTCGCCGTCGCGCTCGGCGATCAGCAGTCGGCCGCTCTGGTTCCGCACCACGGCGGCGACGCCGTCCGGGTCGGTGCGCCGGCCCTCCAGCAGATCCGCCTCGGTCGTCCAGCCGGCCCGGCTCGCGTCCCCGCGGTACGCCGACTCGATGAGCCCGACGAGGCCGGGTATGTCGGCGTCGACGGCGGTACGGAAGGTGAGCCGGGTGGTGGACGACCGGCTGCTGGCAGGCTGACTGGTTGACGGCATGCCGCGAGGCTAACAAGAGGTGCGGCCGCCGTGTCAGGGCCTTTCGTCCTGCGCCGTCTCATAGGGTCCCTCCCATGGTGCAGGTACTGAGCAGCAGGGTGCTGGTGCGGCCGTCCGACCCCGCGCGGTCGAGGGCGTTCTACGGCGAGACGCTGGGACTGGAGATCTACCGGGAGTTCGGTACGGGGCCCGATCGCGGCACCGTCTACTTCCTCGGCGGCGGCTTCCTGGAGGTCTCCGGGCGCTCCGCGGAGCCCGCCACGGGCACCCTCCAGCTGTGGCTCCAGGTGGCGGACGCGGCGGCGGCGCACGAGGAGTTGCTGGCGCGCGGGGTGGAGGTGCTGCGCCCGCCGGTGCAGGAGCCGTGGGGCCTGATCGAGATGTGGCTGACAGACCCGGACGGCCACCGGATCGTGATGACCGAGGTCCCCGCCGACCATCCGCTGCGCTACCGCCCCTGACGGCGTCCCGCCGGGCGGGCGGCGCACAGCCTTCGGCTCGCCACCTCTGACGCGCAGTCTCTGACGCACCTCCTCCGTGCTCCCCCGGTGCGCCGGTGCGCCGCCATGCGCCCGGCCGGAACCGGGCATGCTGCCGTCGTGCGGGAGGGATGCCCCGCGCCGATGCGGGCTGCCCGTGACACCGGGCCTGGGGAGGTGCTCCGTGCACGGACCGCCGTTGGTCGGCTGGCTGCTGGTGCTGCTGTGTGGTGCGGCGGGTGCGTACTGCCTGTCCCGGGTGTGTACGGGGACGGCCGCGCAGCGGGTGGAAGCGCGCGGCGAGGGGCTGATGGGGCTGGGGATGGCGGTGATGGCGCTGCCCGCGTCGGCCCTGGCGCCGCCGTCGTGGTCGTCCTGGCTGTATGCCGGCGCCTTCGGTGCGATGGGTGTGTGGGCGCTGGCGCGGCGTCATGTCCATCATGCGGTGGGCGCGGTGGCGATGGTCTACATGGCGCTGGCGATGGTCCTGGCCCCGGCGGCGGGCGGGCAGACCGGCAGTACGGCTCACCTGGACCGGATGACCCACATGAACCCCGCGGACCCGATGGGCCCCTCGGCGCCGGGCGGGCTGCCGCCGCTGACCGGGCTGTTCCTCGCGTACTACACCGTGTTCGTCATCGCTGCCGGGGTCCGTCTCGTGCCTGCGGCCGTGGTGGCCGACGGCCCGGTGGCCGCGATGACCGGCGGGCGGCCCGCGGTGGTGGGGGCCTGCCGGGTGGCGATGGGCATCGCCATGCTCGCCATGCTGCTGACGCTCTGACCTGCGACGAACGCGCCGCCTCCGGTTTCCTGGCCGGTCGCGCTGCACACCTGGGGCAGTGATGGCGTACGTCACATACCCTGCGCGGCCATACCCACCGGTAGCCGGGCGCTCATAGGCTGGCGCCATGATGGTCCCCCTCACGCTGATGATTCTCGGCGTGCTGGCCGCGGCGATGGCGCCGCGCCTGATGGCCCGTTCCGACTGGCCCGACCGCGAGCCGGTGCTCGCCCTGTGGGTGTGGCAATGCGTGGTGGCCGGGGTGCTGCTGTGCTGTGTGCTCGCGATGTCGCTGAGCGCGGCCGCGGCCTGGGAATCGGTCCGCAGCCCGGTCTTCGGCTTCGCGCCGCGGGTGGTCGTCGAGGCGTATGCGCTCAAGCCGTACGGGCCGTGGGCCGGGATGCTGGCCGTCCTCCTGGCGGGCGGTGGCGCGTGGACGGCCGTCACCCTGACCCGCGAGGTACGGGCCGCGCGCGCCCGCCGCCGCCGGCGCCGGGCCGATCTCCTGCGCCGCGCCCCGCTGCTGCCGGGCGAGGAGCCTTCCGGGGAGCGTCTGGTGGTGCTGGAGGGCGACCGCCCGGAGGCCTGGTGGCTGCAGCAGTCCTCGCCCCAACTGGTCGTCACCACCTCGGCGTTGCGCAGACTGAAGGGACGTCAGCTCGATGCGCTGATCGCCCATGAGCAGGGGCATGCGCGCGCCCGGCACGACCTCCTCCTTTACTGCGCCTCCGCACTCGCCGTCGGCTTCCCGCAGATCCCCGTCTTCGCCGCCTTCCGCGACCAGGTGCACAGACTGGTCGAGCTGGCCGCCGACGACTCGGCCTCGCGCCGCTTCGGCCGGCTGACGATCGCCCTGGCGCTGGTCGAACTCAACGAGGACCGCGGGGTGTTCGGCCCCTGCCCGCCCCAGCTCGCGCAGGTCCCGCAGCGGGTGGACCGGCTGCTGACGCCGCCGCCCCGCTTCACCCCCGCCCGCCGGCTGCGGATGACGGCGTGCGCGGCCCTGGTCCCGGCGGTACCGCTGCTGGTGACGTTCATTCCGGGGCTCAGCGCGCTGACGTAGCGCGGGCCGGCCCGCGCGGCCTCGCCCGTCTCCCCCTGCGTCGGCGAGGATCACCCCATGGCCCCCAAGGCACCGAGCCCGCGCCCCGCCACCCGCACGTCCTTCCTCCGCACCGCCGCCCTCCCACTCACCCTCCTCACCGCGCTCCTCACCGCCCTGGTCCTGGCACGCTGGGGCCCACTCCTCTCCCTCGACATCTCCCTGGCGACCACACTGCACCGGACCGCCGTCGCCGCACCCGCCTGGACCGGCGTCAACCGCCTGCTGACCGACTGGGCATGGGACCCGTGGACCATGCGCGCCGTGCTGGCAGCGGTGGTCCTCTGGCTCGTACGGCGTGGCGCACGGCCGCTCGCGGTCTGGGTGACGGGCACCGCACTCCTCGGTACGGCGCTGCAGCAGGCGCTGAAGGCGGTGGTCGGGCGCGCGCGCCCCGTCTGGCCGGATCCGGTGGACTCCGCGCAGTACGCGGCCTTCCCCTCCGGGCATGCGATGTCGGCGCTGGTCGCGGGCGGCCTCGTCCTGTGGGTGCTGCGGCTGTACGGGGCGCGTGCGCACTGGCGGTGGGCGGTGCGGGCCGTGGTCACCGTCTCCGTCATCGGCGTCGGCTTCACCCGCATCTATATGGGCGTGCACTGGACGTCGGACGTCCTCGGCGGCTGGCTGCTGGGCGGGGCGCTGGTGGCCGGGGCGACCGCGGCGTACGGGCGTCGGGCGGGCGGGCCCGGGGCCCGAACTCCGGGGCAGGGTTGGCCCGGCGCCGCTCGCCGGACAGGATGGCCTTCATGACGACGATCAAAGGTGTGCTCTTCGACTTCTCCGGGACGCTGATGCGGACCGAGTCCGCCGAATCCTGGCTCCGCGCCGTCCTCGAGGCATCCGGCACCGCCATGGACGACGCCGAGTTCGCCCGCACCGCGGCCGCACTCGACCGGGCGGGCGCGCTGCCCGGCGGCTCCACCCCCGCCGAACTCCCCGCCGAACTGGCCGACCTGTGGCAGACCCGGGACCGCGATGCCAGCCGTCACCGCGAGCTGTACACCGCCCTGGCCCGCCAAGTCCCGCTCCCCCGGCCGGAGTTGTACGACGCGCTCTACGACCGCACGATGACGGCGGACGCCTGGTCCCCGTACCCCGATGCGGCCGAGGTGCTGGCGCGGCTACGGGAGAGCGGGATCCGTACCGGCGTACTGAGCAACATCGGCTGGGATCTGCGGCCGGTGCTGCGCGCGCACGGCCTGGACCGCTACATCGACCGCTACGTCCTGTCCTACGAACACGGCATCCAGAAGCCGGACCCCAAGCTCTTCGCGATCGCCTGCGATGCGCTGGGACTGCCGCCGTCCGACGTCCTGATGGTCGGCGACGACCGCACGGCGGACGGCGGCGCCACGGCGCTGGGCTGCGCGTATCTCCCCGTCGATCATCTGCCGGTGGACCGGCGGCCGGACGGGTTGCGGCCGGTGCTGGGGCTCGTGGGTCAGTCCGCGGAGCCGGAACGCAGGACCAGCCACTCCTGAAGCTCGACGATATTGCCTTCCGGGTCCTTCAGGTGGGCGACCCGCATCCGGTCCGTCATCGGGCCGGGGCCATGGACGAGGTCGGCCCCGCGCCCGGTGATCTCCGTGCAGTAGCCGTCGACGTCATCGACCCGCAGCACGACGAGCGACCGGTACCCGGCCGTCGGCCCTGCAAGCTCCTGGAGGACGTCGGCCATGTCCGCCCGCTCCTGCAGGGCGATCCCCGCCGGACCACCGTCGCACAGGAACTTCGCATACGGGCCGTCCTCGGCCTCGAACTGCGGCTTCAGCCCCAGGACATCGCGGTAGAAGCGGTAACAGCTGCGGAAGTCCTCGACGAGCAGCCGGACTTGGGCCAGTTCCATGCGCGTATTCCCCTCAATGTGTCATGTTCCGGGAAGAGTAGCCCGCGACGGGTCCAGCCGCCTGATCAGCCCCCTGCCGCCCCGTCCGGGTGCCCCGACGCCCAGTTCCGCAGCGTGGTGAAGTCGTTTGGGAGGAGCCCCTTTGCCGGATCCACGCGGTGCGGAAGGGCGGGGCCCGGATGGTGCCGGGCGATCCAGTCGAGGTCGGCCGGGCCTATCTCGTCGTCGGCCCAGGCGAAGGGGCGGCCCGCCGCCACCGTGACGAGAGGGCGGGTCTTCCAGTGCACGCCCTCCGGATCGTGAGGGTGCATCTGCGGCCATTCCACGGCGGGCAGTTCGGGCAGTCCCAGCACCGGGCCGATCCAGGTGTTGGCCTCCGCCTTCCAGGTCGTCGCCCAGATGAGCCGGTAGCCCAGGCCCATCAGCAGCGGCCCGTGGGCGGGGTTGAGCCAGACCCGCAGCGGCCGACGCGGCGGCTCCCAGCCGGTCGGCCGCGCCCGCAGCGTGGTGTAGCCCGGCGGCCTGCGGTGCGGCCTGGCCTGCCAGGGGTTGAGGGGGCCGTCGACGTCGAGGAAGAGGAGAGGCAGCGTGGACTCCACAGCGCCCATGATGCCGCCTCCCCACGCGCCCTGGGCCGCTGCCCGCCAACTCGCTCCCCGGCACCTGGCCGTCGCTGCTCCGGCCGACCTCCGTGAGGGCCTCGGTCAGGTGCCGACATAGGCGGCGAGGTGTTCGCCGGTGAGGGTGGAGCGGGCGGCGACGAGGTCGGCGGGGGTGCCCTCGAAGACGATCTTGCCGCCGTCGTGGCCGGCGCCGGGGCCGAGGTCGATGATCCAGTCGGCGTGCGCCATGACCGCCTGGTGGTGCTCGACGACGATGACCGACTTGCCGGAGTCGACGAGCCGGTCGAGCAGGCCGAGCAGTTGCTCGACGTCGGCGAGGTGGAGGCCGGTGGTCGGCTCGTCGAGGACGTAGACGCCGCCCTTGCCGGCCATGTGGGTGGCCAGCTTGAGCCGCTGCCGCTCGCCGCCGGACAGCGTGGTGAGCGGCTGGCCCAGGCTGAGGTAGCCGAGGCCGACGTCGGCGAGCCGGTCGACGATCTTGTGCGCGGCCGGGATGCGCGCCTCGCCGGCGCCGAAGAACTGCTCGGCCTCGGTCACCGGCATCGCGAGGACCTCGCTGATGTCGCGGCCGCCCAGGTGGTAGTCGAGGACCGCTGCCTGGAACCGCTTCCCCTCGCACTCCTCGCAGGTGGAGGCGACGCCGGCCATCATCCCCAGGTCGGTGTAGACGACGCCGGCACCGTTGCAAGTGGGGCAGGCGCCCTCGGAGTTGGAGCTGAACAGCGCCGGCTTGACGCCGTTGGCCTTGGCGAACGCCTTGCGGATGTGGTCGAGCAGTCCGGTGTACGTCGCCGGGTTACTCCGCCGCGAGCCCTTGATCGCGGCCTGGTCGATCGACACCACACCTTCGCCGCCGGGGATCGAACCGTGCACGAGCGAGCTCTTGCCGGAACCGGCGACGCCGGTGACGACGGTGAGAACGCCGAGCGGGATGTCGACGTCGACCTTGCGCAGGTTGTTCGCCGTCGCGCCGCGGATCTCAAGGCGTCCGGTGGGCTTGCGCACCGTCTCCTTGAGGGAGGCCCGGTCGTCGAGGTGGCGGCCGGTGACGGTGTCGCTGCCCCGCAGCCCCTCGACGGTGCCTTCGAAGCAGACGCTGCCGCCCGCCGTACCGGCGCCGGGGCCGAGGTCGACGACGTGGTCGGCGATCGCGATCGCCTCCGGCTTGTGCTCCACGACGAGCACGGTGTTGCCCTTGTCGCGCAGCTGCCGGAGCAGGTCGTTCATCCGCTGGATGTCATGGGGGTGCAGCCCGATCGTCGGCTCGTCGAAGACGTAGGTGACGTCGGTGAGCGAGGACCCGAGGTGGCGGATCATCTTGGTGCGCTGCGCCTCGCCGCCGGAGAGCGTGCCCGAGGGGCGCTCGAGGCTGAGGTAGCCGAGGCCGATGTCGACGAACGAGTCGAGGGTGTGCTGCAGCGAGGTGAGCAGCGGCCCGACGGACGGTTCCTTCAGGCCCCGTACCCACTGGGCGAGGTCGCTGATCTGCATGGCGCAGGCGTCGGCGATACTGATCTTCTTGATCTTCGACGAGCGGGCCGCCTCGCTGAGCCGGGTGCCCTCGCACTCGGGACAGACGGCGAAGGTCACCGCCCGCTCGACGAAGGCGCGGACGTGCGACTGCAGCGCGTCGACGTCCTTGGACAGCATCGACTTCTGGATCTTCGGGATCAGCCCTTCGTACGTCAGGTTGATGCCATCGACCTTGATCTTGGTCGGCTCCTTGTAGAGGAGGGCGTGGAGCTCCCGCTTGGTGAACTTGTGGATCGGCTTGTCCGGGTCGAAGAAACCGCAGCCGCGGAAGATGCGGCCGTACCAGCCGTCGACGCTGTAGCCGGGGATGGTGAGCGCGCCCTCGTTGAGCGACGTGCTGTCGTCATACAGCGCGGACAGGTCGAAGTCGGTGACCGCGCCGCGGCCCTCGCAGCGCGGGCACATGCCGCCGGTGCGGCTGAAGGTCGCCTTCACCGCCCTGGTCTTGTCGGCGCCGCGGTCGACCGTGATCGCGCCGCTCCCGCTGACCGAGGCGACGTTGAAGGCGTACGCGCTGGGCGGGCCGATGTGCGGCTTCCCGAGCCGGCTGAAGAGGATGCGCAGCATCGCGTTGGCGTCGGTGGCGGTGCCGACCGTGGAACGGGGGTCGGCGCCCATCCGCTGCTGGTCGACGATGATCGCGGTGGTCAGCCCGTCGAGGACGTCGACCTCGGGCCGCGCCAGCGTCGGCATGAAGCCCTGCACGAAGGCGCTGTAGGTCTCGTTGATCATCCGCTGCGACTCCGCGGCGATCGTGTCGAACACCAGAGAGCTCTTGCCCGAGCCGGAGACGCCGGTGAACACCGTCAGACGGCGTTTCGGGATCTCGACGCTGACGTCCTTGAGGTTGTTCTCGCGCGCGCCGTGCACGCGGATCAGATCGTGGCTGTCGGCAGCGTGCGGCGCAGGCGACTGGGTGTCGGACCTCTTGGCCATGCTTATCGTGTCTCCATCTGTGGGGGCCGCCTGCGCGGTCTTCGTCGGCGTCGCCCGGCTCGATCCGACGAGCTTCGAGAGTACGTCTGGTCCGCTTCGTCGGCGCGGGTGCGGCCCCAGCGGAACGGCCGGGGCCCGGCCACGGCCGAACGGCCGGGTGGCAGCCATGGCCGCGAGCGCCGGACGGCTCAGCGGATCTCGTTGATGCGGATCAGGTTGCCCGCGGGATCGCGGAAGGCGCAGTCCCGCATGCCGTACGGCTGCTCGGTCGGCTCCTGGACGACCTCGGCGTCGCCGGCCTGCAGCCGCGCGAAGGTGCCGTCGAGGTCGGCGGTGGCCAGGACGATGCGGGCGTAGGTGCCCTTGGCCATCATTTCGGCGACGGTGCGGCGCTCGTCGTCGGTGATGCCGGAGTCGGCGGCCGGCGGCTCCAGGACGATGGACGTGCCGGGCTGGTCGGCGGGGCCGACCGTGATCCAGCGCTGCCCGCCGTATCCGACGTCCTTGCGGACCTCGAAGCCGAGGGCGTCGCGATAGAAGGCCAGGGAAGCGTCCGGGTCGTTGTGCGGGAGGAAGGTCCAGTGAATGGTGATGTCCATGGCGGTCAGGCTAGGCGCGGCTCCGGGACCGGGGCTTCTCCATTCCTGATCGGTCTGGTCACCTGTTGCGCGACGCGCGGCACACAACGGCATCTCCCCCGTCGCACGAGCTGTCCGGCCCCGACAGGTACGGGGCGGCACGCTTCCTTCTCCCCGGCCCCGGGTGCTGTGGGAAACTGACCGGGTGAGACGGCAGAACCTCGACGACCTCGTCCGGCTGCGGCGGGCCCGTGATCGGATGGACCGCGAGTACGCCGAGCCGCTCGACGTCCCGGCGCTGGCGCATGGCGCCCTGATGTCGCCGGGCCATTTCTCCCGCAGCTTCCGCGCCGCTTACGGCGAGACGCCGTACAGCTACCTGATGACCCGCCGCATCGAGCGGGCCAAAGCGCTGCTGCGGCGCGGCGACCTCACGGTGACCGAGGTCTGTTGCGCGGTCGGCTGTACGTCGCTGGGGTCGTTCAGCTCGCGCTTCACCGAGCTGGTCGGCGAGAGCCCGAGCGCCTACCGGGCCCGGAGCCATGATGATGGCGCCGCCATCCCGGCATGCATGGCCAAGATCCACACACGGCCGGTCAGGAATGGAGAAGCAAGTCCCGCCGCTCGCCCGTAGCGTGGACGGCATGGACATCAGGCTTTCTCAATGTTTCATCGCCGTCGACGACCACGACAAGGCGATCGCCTTCTACCGCGATGTGCTCGGCCTCGAGGTACGCAACGACGTCGGATTCGATGGCATGCGCTGGGTGACCGTCGGTGCGCCCTCGCAGCCGGACGTGAACATCGTCCTGGAACCGCCCCTCGCCGACCCGAACGCCTCACCGGCCGACAAACAGGCCATGGCGGAGCTGATGGCCAAGGGCCTGCTGCGCGGCGTCATCTTCGCGACGGACGACTGCGACGCCACCTTCGAGCGCATCAGCGCCGCGGGCGGCGAGGTGCTGCAGGAGCCGATGGACCAGCCCTACGGCGTCCGCGACTGCGCGTTCCGCGACCCCGCCGGCAACCTGTTGCGCTTCAACCAGCCCCGCGGGAAGTGAGCCCTCCGCTACGTGAGTCCGCTACGTGAGTCCGTTACGTGCGTGCGCATCCATCAAGGGGCCCTGCATCAAGAGGAGTTGAGGGCGGCGCCGCAGGAGATCGATCCGCTGCCGGTGCCTCCCCGGCGCATCCACCGGCAGCGCCTCGGCCGGTGGATCGTCGGGGTCCGCCGGCCCGGGTCCGCGCTCTTCCTGGTCTCGGCGCCGGCCGCCTTCACCCGCGCGACTCTTCGCACACCCCTGACCACGGGCGGCAGGGGCCCCGGACGGAGATGCGGGTGTTCGGCACGTGTGAAACCGTGAAAGAGCAGCATGTCCGCCGACGGGCTCGGGTGTCGACGGCCGCGTCTCCCCTGTTTCTCCTGTGAGGAGCGAGCCATGGCCACTCGGACACGCCCCAGCGGTTGGACGGTTCTGGCCGCGTTGCTGATGATCTTCGGTGGCATCATGACGGTGCTCGAGGGCATCGCCGCCCTCGTCCACGACCATGTCTTCGTCGCGACGCGGGACTACTTCTTCTCGTTCAGCCTCACGGGCTGGGGCTGGATCCATCTCATCCTGGGCATCGTCATCTTCCTTGCGGGCTGTGCGCTGTTCGGCGGCGCGGTGTGGGCGCGGATGGTCGGTGTCACGCTGGCGGCGCTCGGCGCGCTCGCCAACTTCCTGTGGATTCCGCACGCCCCGTTCTGGGCCATCGTGCTGCTCGCCATCAACATCACCATCATCTGGGCGCTGTGCACGGGCGACCGGCGGCGGGTGAAGTAGCGACGGCCCGGTGATCCGGCGATGTCCGACCCGCGCGAGCAGGCCGCGACCGGTAAGGCGTTGCGCGCCGACGTCCCCCGCTCCCGGCACGCCGAGTACACCCCGGCGGCGGACCGCGCCGATCCGGTCGAGCTGATCGAGCGGCAGTCGGCGCTGCGCGTACCGGAGTTGGTGCCGGTGCGCTACGGCCGGATGCTGGAGTCGCCGTTCCGCTTCTACCGTGGCGCGGCCGCGATCATGGCGGCCGATCTGGCCACCACCCCGGCCACCGGGCTCACCGCCCAGCTGTGCGGCGACGCCCACCTCCTGAACTTCCGGCTGCTGGCCTCGCCCGAGCGCCATCTGCACTTCGATCTCAACGACTTCGACGAAACGCTGCCCGGCCCCTGGGAGTGGGACGTCAAACGGCTCGCCGCGAGCCTGGTCATCGCCGGGCGGGAGAACGGCTTCGACGCGGCCACCCGGTCCGGCATCGTCCGGGCCGCCTGCGCGTCGTACCGCGAACAGCTGCGCCGCTACGCGGGGATGCGCACCCTCGATGTCTGGTACGCACGTGCCGACATGGAGGACGTGCAGGTCGCGGAGGCACACCGGCTCGGCAGCCTCGGCCGGGGGCGGCTGGCCCGCGCCATGGACAAGGCCCGCGCCAGCGACACGCTGCAGGCGTTCGGGAAGCTGGTCCGGGTGGACGGCGGCCGGGTGCGCTTCGCCGCGGATCCGCCGCTGATCGTGCCGCTGGGCGATCTGCTGCCGGGCGTCGAGGGCGACCGGGTGGCGGAGATGCTGCGCGGCCTGATCCAGGGGTACGCCGGCAGCCTGCGGTCGGATCACCGCAGCCTGCTGGAGCAGTACCGGGTGGTCGACATGGCCCGGAAGGTCGTCGGGGTGGGGAGCGTCGGGACCCGCTGCTGGGTCGTCCTGCTGCTGGGCAAGGATGC
Organism: Streptomyces sp. NPDC048483; assembly: GCF_040651455.1. NCBI lineage: Bacteria > Bacillati > Actinomycetota > Actinomycetes > Kitasatosporales > Streptomycetaceae > Streptomyces > Streptomyces sp. NPDC048483. The sequence goes on along the minus strand of NZ_JBEZJZ010000101.1, from coordinate 12,253 downwards.
CGGCGATCCGCTCCTGCTCCAGGCGAAGGAGGCCGACGAGTCCGTCCTCGCCGCGCACACGGCCCCGAGCCGGCACAGCAACCAGGGCGAACGCGTCGTCACGGGGCAGCGGCTGATGCAGGCCGCCAGCGACATCTTCCTCGGCTGGGAGCGGGCCACCGGCTTCGACGGCCGCCAACGGGACTTCTATGTACGGCAGTTGAGGGACTGGAAGGGCGTCGTCGAGACCAAGATCATGGTTCCCCGCGGTATGCGGCGGTTCGCCGCGCTCTGCGGGGCCACGCTGGCGCGGGCACACGCCAGGAGCGGGGACCGGTTCGCGATCGCCGGCTATCTCGGCCGCGGCGACGCCTTCGACCGGGCGCTGGCACAGTTCGCCGAGCGCTACGCGGACCAGAACGAACGGGACCATCAGGCGCTGGTGGACGCGGTCCGGGCGGGCCGGGTCACGGCCGAACCCGGCTGACGTCGCCGGGCACGTGGTTCCGGCCGGACGCGGCGCTCGCCCGCGAAGCCGGCCTCGGCGCGGGGCCGAGGCGCGGGGCCGAGGCGTCTCAGTCGCCGTCGACGAGGGAGTCGAGGATGGCGCGTACGGTCTCCCGGGTGATCCCGGGGTGCAGGAAGGCGAGGCGGGCGACGGTCTCGCCCTCCCAGACGCTCGGGGTGATGAAGGCGGTGCCGGCCGCCAGCAGCCGCTTGGACCAGGCGTAGTAGTCCTCGGGCTGCCAGCCGGCGCGCCGGACGAGGACGACGGTCAGCTCGGGCTCGCGCAGCAGCTCGAGGCCGTCGGTCCGCTCCACCTGGCGGGCGGTCCAGCGGGCGGTGTCCGCGCCGTGGGCGACGGCGTCGCGGTAGGCGTCGGTGCCATGGACGGCCAGCGAGAACCACAGCGGCAGGCCGCGGGGGCGGCGGGTGAGGTGGTACGCGTAGTCGCTCGGATTCCACTCGTCGGGGCCCGCGCCGTCCGCGCCATGGATCGCGTCGAGGTAGGAGGCGTCCTGGGTGTGGACGGCCCGCGCCAGGTGCGGCTCGCGGTAGAGCAGGGCGCCGCAGTCGAAGGGCGCGAACATCCACTTGTGCGGGTCGACGACGAGCGAGTCGGCGTGCTCGATGCCGCGCAGCCGGTCGCGCAGTTCCGGCACGAACAGGGCGGCGCCGCCGTAGGCCGCGTCGATGTGCAGCCAGAGGTTGCGGGTGCGGGTCTGTGCGGCGACGCCTGCCAGGTCGTCGATGATCCCGGCATTGGTGGTGCCGGCGGTGGCGACGGCCGCGACGACGGGCGCGCCGCCGTCGCGCTCCGCGGCGTCGAGGGCCGTACGCAGCGCGTCCCCGGTGAGGCGGTGGTCCTCGGTCGGGACGACGAGCGCCTCGACGCCGAGGATGCGCAGGGTGTTGCCGACGGAGGAGTGGACCTGGTCGCTGACCGCGATCCGGACCGGGGCGCGGTCATCGAGGCCGAGCCGGCGCCGGCCGGTGTCGCGCGCCACCACCAGGGCGGAGAGGTTGCCGGCCGACCCGCCGCTGACGAAGCAGCCGCCCGCGCCGGCCGGCAGCCCCGCGAGGTCGGCGAACAGCCGCAGCACCTGGTTCTCCGCGGCCACCGCGCCGGAGGCCTCCAGCCAGGAGACGCCGTGCAGCGAGGACGCCGAGAGCACCATGTCGAACAGGGCCGCGGCCTTGGTGGGGGCGCCCGGTATGAAGGCCAGGAAGGCCGGGTGGTCGCAGGAGACGACAGTGGGCTCCAGGTCCTCGGCGTAGGTGCGCAGCACTTCGGCGGGCGGGCGCGGCCCGGAACCTATCGCTTCCTTGAGGGCGACGGAGAGCTCGCCGGCGTCACCGAGGCGGCCCAGGGGCGGGGCGTCGAGGCGGAGCCGGTGCAGGAGGTGCTGCATGACCTGCTGGGTGAGGTCCTCGTCGTAAGCGTGCACGGGGCGTCTCCTGATGGCGCTATGGGATCCGATTTTTGGATCCCATCCGGATCCATTTCTCGGAGCGTAAGCGTCCGCGGCGCGCGCGTCAATCGAGGACGGGCGTGACGGCGACGCCGCGACCGGGAGCCCTCCGGCCGTCGGTCCTGCGCCGCGACCGGGCGCCTGCGGCCGTCAGTCCTGCGCCGCGAACTGGTCGAGGACCGTCAGGAACTGCCGGTGCGAATCGCGCAGATGGTCGCGCATCCGGGCCTCCGCGGCGTCGCCGTCCCCCGCCAGCACCGCGAACGCAATGGCCTCGTGCTCCTCGCGGAAGGCCAGCCCGAAGTCCCCCGCGGTGGGATAGACCCGGCTCCAGTCCGAGCCCAGCCACAGCGCATTGCCCGCCACGAACATCTCGGCCCGCGCCCTGGTCACCGCCTCGGAGAGCACCTCGTTGCCGCCCGCCGCGGCGAGCCCGAGGTGGAAGCGGGTGTCGATGCGGTGGTACGCGCCCAGGTCCTCGACCTTGGTGTCGAGCATCGCCACCAGCTCCCGGCGTACCGCGCCCGCGCCGCGCTCGGCGGCCAGCCGGGCCGCAAAGGGCTCGATCGCCTGCCGGTATTCCATGTAGTCGCGCAGCGCGGCCCGGATGCCGGCGGTGACCGCCACCCGAGCACTGTCCCCGCCGCGCCGGGCCGCCGCGACACGGGTGCCGCCCGAGCGGCCCAGGGTGGTGGTGACCAGGCCTTCGTCGGCCAGTTCGCGCAGCGCCTGGCGGACGGTGTTGCGGCCCACACCGAAGGCGGCCGCCAGCTCCCGCTCCGGGGGCAGCCGGTCACCGGGCCCGAAGCCGCCCAGCGCGATGCGCTGCCGCAGCGCCTCGGCCACCACGGCCCGCGACGACATCTGCGCCGTCCCGTTCGTCGGCTCCTCCGCACCCTCACCATTCACAGCCGCTCCCCCTCCCTGCCTGGCACGCCCGACAACTCACCCCCCATGTTATTGGACTTGCCCCGGAACCTATTGACACCAGGAATGGCTACTCTTAGCGTCACGTCCACACTTTTGGATCCCAGACAAGCCCATTGGATCGTCGCCACGACGGCCCCGGCATGGGTCCGCCGTGAGGAGCGTCACCGTGAGCAGAACCCCCGGCAGAACCCCCAGCACATCCCCCGCCGCTTCTCCCGACACGTCCCCCCTGGAAGGTCGCCACCGCCTCGCTGATCGGCACCAGCGTCGAGTGGTACGACTTCGGGATCTACGCGACGGCCGCCGCCCTGGTCTTCCCCGAGCTCTTCTTCCCCGAGCTGGACCACGCCCTGGGCACCCTGATGTCCTTCACCACGCTGTTCGTCGGCGCCCTCGGCCGCCCCCTCGGCGCCATCGTCTTCGGCCACATCGGCGACAAGTACGGCCGCAAGAAGGCGCTGATCTGGTCGCTCGTCCTGATGGGCGGCGGCACCGTCGGCATCGGCCTGCTGCCGGGCTACGGCACCATCGGCTCATCGCCCCCGTACTGCTCGTCCTGATCCGGATGGCACAGTCGCTCGCCATCGGCGGCGAGTGGGGCGGCGCGGTGCTCTTCGCCGTCGAACACGCCCCGCCCCGCCGCAAGGCGTTCTTCGGCTCGTTCCCGCAGGTCGGCGACGGTGTCGGCTACTTCCTGTCCACCGGCGCCTTCGCCGCGATCGCCCTCCTGGGCCACGACGCCCTCGTCGGCTGGGCCTGGCGCATCCCGTTCCTGCTGTCCGCCGCGCTCGTCCTGGTCGGCCTGCTGATCCGCTCGACGATGGAGGAGTCCCCCGAGTTCGAAGCCGCCCGGCGGGCCGGCGGCACCGTGGCCCAGAAGCAGGAAACTCCGGCCGTGGCCGTCCTGCGCGACGCCTGGCGGACCTGGCTGCTGGCCTCCGGCGCGTTCCTGATCACCGTCGGCGGCTACTACATCGTCGTCACCTTCATGTCGACGTACGCGGTGGCCCACCTCGGCTTCACCGACGCCCAGGCGGCCGGCGCCGGCACGGCCGCGTCCGTCGTCGTCATCGTCTGCACCCCCCTGGCCGCCCTCGCCGCCGACCGCTTCGGCCTGCGCAGGGTGACACTCACCGGCATCCTCCTCCACCTCGTCGTCGCCTTCCCGATGTTCTGGCTCGCCGAATCCCGCTCGGCGGCCGGGCTCTGGCTCGCCATGTGCCTGCCGATGCTGGCCAGCACCATCGCCTACGCCGCGATCGGCACCCTCGTCGCCGGCTGGTTCACCCCCCCCCGCACCCGCTGCACCGGCCTGTCCATGAGCTTCCAAACGGCCGGACTGGTGGGGACGTTGGCCCCGGCCGCCACCAGCTGGCTGTTCACGACCTTCGACAATTCCTGGACCCCGGTGGCCGTCGCCTTCGCCGGCATGGCCCTGGTCAGCGCGGTCTGTCTGATGAGGTGCCGACCGGCGGCCGGGACGGCCCCGGCGGCCCCCTTGGCCGTCGACCGTCCGACGGAGACCGCCGCGAGCTGAACCGACCACCCCACGCACAGCGCCCGGCCGGGAAACCCCGACCGGGCGCTCGCGCCGTCCGCTCTTGCGAGCCGTCAGCTCACCGGGTCGTGCCCCAGCTCGATGTCGAACTCGCTGCGTCCGGTGCCCTCCAGGCGCAGCGGCCGGGCGGCCGGTGGGTAGCCGCTGGCGATCACCGTGAACTCGCCGCCGTCGAGGTCGGTAAAGACATACTCGCCGTCGCGGCCGGTGGTGGACGTGCCCACGACATTGCCGGCGGGGTCGAGCAGGGTCACCCGGGCGTCGTGCACCGGGCTGCCGTCCGCCGTACGGATCACACCGTGTACGCGCGCGCCGTGCGCCAGCCGGATCTCGTACCGGTTACGGGCGCCGGAGACGACCTCCACCTGGATGGCGGACGGACGGTGGCTGTCGGCGCTGACGGCCAGCGTGTAGCTGCCCGGGACCAGTTCACCGAAGGCGAAGCCGCCGTCCTGGCCGGCCCGGCCCGAGGCGACGACCTCACCCCGTACATCGGTGGCCACCACCAGCGCACCGGGCACCGGCTCGTCGCCCTTCTCCTCGCGCACCTCGCCGGACAGCCCGGCCGACCCGCTCAGCGTCAGCTCGAACCGCACCGGCTCGTCCGCGACGACGACGGTCGCCGCCTGCGGCTGCCGGGAACCCGCGGATCCGATCAGGACATACGTACCGGGGCCCGGCACGGACAGCGCGTAGCCGCCGTCGGCCGCGGTCGAGGCACGGCCCAGCTGCCGGCCGCCGACGTCGATCACCGTGACCACCGCCTGCGCCACCGGGCTGCCGTGACCGTCCCGTACGGATCCCTGGATGACGGGACCGGCCGGTACGTCCCCAACGAGGGCCGCGGCGGGAGCAATTGCGACGGTCCCGGTGGCCGGTGCGGCATCGGTGACGGGTGCGGCATCGGGCGCGACATCGGTCGGCGCTTCGGCCGCGCCGGCGTCCTCCGTCGTCTCCCCATACGCCGCCTCCGCCCCCGCTTGGGCACCCGCACCCGCATCCGCCTGCGCTTCCGCCTCCGCCTGCGCACGCGCCTGCAGACCGGAGATCTGCCGCAGCGGCACCTCCTTGACGAACAGGACCAGCAAGAAGGCCAGCGCGACGACGATCGCACCCATCAGGAAGACGGTGTGCATCGAGTCGGCGAAGCCGCGCTTGAACGGCTCGGCCAGCCGCGGGTCGAGGTGCTGGATGAACGACGAGTCGCTGAGCACCCCGGAAGAGTTCCCGCCGCCGGCGCCGCCGCCCTTGAACATGTCCAGCACCGGCTTGTTGGCCGGGTCCTGCAGCACCGACGGGTCGCGCAGGGCCGCCTGGAAGCGATCGGTCCGCGAAGCGTCCTTGAACGCCGAGGCGATCTTGTCCCCGACCGTGCTGAACAGCACCGACAGGAAGATCGCGGTACCGGCGGTGGCACCCATCTGCCGGAAGAAGGTGGACGAGGCGGTCGCCACACCCATGTCCTTCGGCGGCACCGCGTTCTGCACCGCGAGCACCAGGGTCTGCATACAGCCGCCCAGGCCGAGCCCGAAGACAAGCATGTAGACCATGGATTCCCACAGCGGGGTGTCCCACTGGACCCGGAAGTGGAACAGCAGCATCGCCGCGATCATCAGTGCCGTACCGACGATCGGGAAGATCTTGTAGCGGCCTGTCTTGGCGGTGATCTGACCGGAGGCGATGGAGGCGATCAGCATGCCCGCCATCAACGGCAGCATTTCCAGACCCGACTTGGTGGGGCTGGCGCCCTTCACGATCTGGAGGTACTGCGGGATCATCAGCATCCCGCCGAACATGCCCATGCCGATCAGCACGGACAGCAGACTGGTCATGCTGAAGGTGCCGTTACGGAACAGCCGCATCGGGATCAGCGCGTCATCGCCGATCCGCCGCTCGGCGAAGATCCACGCGATGATGCCGACCACGCCGACCGCGTAACAGACGATCGACTCGGTCGAGTCCCAGCCCCACTCGCGCCCCTGCTCCGCGACGAGCAGCAGCGGTACGACGCCGATGGCGATGGTGAGCGCGCCCCACCAGTCGATGCGGTGGTCGCGCCGGGTGTGCGGAATGTTGAGGACCCTGGCGACCACGAACAGCGCGATGACGCCGACCGGTACGTTGACCAGGAAGACCCAGCGCCAGCCGGTGATGCCCAGCAGCTGGTCCTGGCCGGCCAGGGCGCCGCCGATCAGCGGCCCGGCCACACTGGAGACGGCGAACGTACCGAGCATGTAGCCCTGGTAGCGGGCGCGTTCGCGCGGCGGGACGATATCACCGATGATCGCCAGCGCCAGCGACATCAGACCGCCGGCGCCCAGTCCCTGCACTGCCCGGAACGAGGCCAGTTCGGTCATCGAGGTGGAGAAGGTGCACAGCACCGAGCCCGCGACGAAGATGCTGATCGCGGCCAGGTAGTACGGCTTGCGGCCGTGCAGGTCGGACAGCTTGCCGTACAGCGGCGTGGCGATCGTCGAGGTAATCAGGTAGGCCGTGGTCGCCCATGCCTGCTGGCTGAGGCCGTGCAGATCGTCCGCGATGGTGCGGATGGACGTGCTGACGATGGTCTGGTCGAGTGCGGCAAGGAACATCCCCAGCATCAGACCGCTGAGGATGGTGAGGATCTGCCGGTGGCTCAGTCCCCCCGAGCCGGGTATCGCCGCGGGTTCCGCCACGGGCGGCGAGGTGGATGTGCTCATACGTGTGTGTCTCCCTGCTCCCCGGCGGCGCCCTGGTCTCCCCCTGGGACCTGCCGTGCATGTTGTTCTGCCAAGTCCTCGTTGAGCCGGCCCAGCAGCCGGATCAGATCGGCCCGGTCCTGCGGCGGCCACGGCTCGAGCAGCGCGGCCAGTTCGGCGTCGCGCTGCCGCCGGTAGTGCTCGAAGGCGGCCCGCCCCGCGTCGGTGGCGGTCAGCAGCGTCCCTCGCCGGTCCTCCGGGTCCGGGCGCCGCGCCACCAGGCCACGCTCCACCAGTGAGCGCACCTGACGGCTGACCGTCGAAAGATCCAGGAACGCATCCGCGGCCAGATCGGTCGCCCTGCGGTCACCGCCGACCACAAGCCTGGCCAGCAGCACCCGGTCGGCCGCCCCGGTGTCCTTCTTGACCCGCTGCTTCCACGCCGCGATCAGCCGCGAGAAGCGGACAATCTCCGTACCCAGCCCAGCAGCCGCCTCAGCCAGCCCCGACGCGGCCGTGACCTGCGGGTCTGTCGGGTCACCGGGGTGGCCCGTGCCGTTACTCATCGTCGTGATTCCCCCGGTACATCCATCGGCGACCCTGTCGGTCCGATAAACATATTGCTTGTACCTAGCAAGTCTATCCCGGCCCGGAACGCGTACGACCGCCCCCCCCGGCACTGGGGCCCGGATGGCCGGCAACTGCGGCTTGCGAGGCGGGGGCGCCCGGGGAGGCGGGCCCGCGGGCAACGCGCGCGCACGGATGACAGGAGGGGTGAGCGGGTGGAGCCGATGGATCTCGACGCGTATGTGGTCCGGGGCCGGACCGGCCCCTGCTTCGTCTGTGCGTATCTGGACGGAGACCCGGACTACCCACATGAGGCTGTCTACGAGGACGAGGCCCCTGTGGCCTTCTTGGACCGGTGGCCCACCGTGCCGGGCAAGGTTCTTGTGGCGCCGAAGGCGCACATCGAGCACGTGGTCCGGGACCTGGACGAGGCCGCCTTCAGCAGGCTGATGCTTGTCGTGCGCAAGGTGGCCTTGGCCGTGGAGGCGGTCTTCGCGCCGGAGCGGACATATCTGCTCTCGCTGGGGAGCCAGCAGGGCAACGCCCCTCTGCACTGGCACATCGCAGGGCTGCCGTCCGGGGTTCCCTACGAGCGTCAGCGGTTTCACGCGCTGATGACCGAGCACGGGGTGCTGTCCCCCACTGCTGAGCAGAGCGCAGACATGGCGAAGCGGCTACGTGAGGCGATCGCCGGCGGCCACCACCCCGAACAGGCTTCGAAGGGATCAATGCCCCACGAAGATCCCTCCTGATCAACCGACCGGACGGGATCTCGTCAACCGCTCACGAGCTCACGAGCTCACGAGCTCACGAGCTCACGTGAGAACAGCCCGTTCCTGTGGGTCGTACGGCTCGTGGTCGCCCTGCCCATACGGGTCAGGGTCTGCCATGACGACCCCGACAGGCGTACGCGCCCCGTCCTTTACTGTTCCCTCTCCCTCTCCTTCTCTCCCTCCCTCCCCTCCCCCTTCGCGGACACCGCGGGCGCGCCATCGGCTGCGGGGCGGCAATTGGCGCGCTGGGCTGCCACCGCGCTGAGCAGCGACAACGCTGCCGAGGCGCACAGCACTATTTCCAGCGCGCGAGCCGCGAGATGGGCCGAACCGCTTTCCGCCAGGAAGAGATAGCCGCCTCCCAATGTGGCGACGCCCAGCGCTCCGGAGAGCTGAGCGTTGGTGCTGATCACTCCCGAGAGGTCAGCGGCGTAGCGCTCCGGCAAGGCGAACGTCATCGCGCCGATAAGGGAGTTGGAGCTGATCCCCAGCCCCAGACCGCCCAGGCCCAGCAGCACGAACATCGTCGGTCCGGAACGCTGTCCGGACAGCAGATAGACCCCTGTCACGGCGTAGCCCACGGCAAGGATCAGGCAGCCCAGCACGGGCATGACTGCCCTACGGCGCTCCGGGATCCGGGCCAGCACAGGACCGGCGAGACCGAAGGCTGCCACCCAGGAGACCATGGCCATGCCGGCGTAGGCCGGGCCGTGGCCCAGTCCGTCCTGGAGGTAGACCGCCAGGACGAACAGCAGGGCGAAGTACGTCATGGTGGTCACGGCGTGGGCGCACAACGACCAGCGAACGGCCGGCTGCCGGATCACCTCCTCGGCTATCAGCGGCCGCCCTCCTCGGGCGGACAGCTCGCGCTGACTCAGCCGGAAACCCCTCAGCGCCGGAACGCTCAGCACCAGACACACCCATGTCCAGACCGGCCACCCCTGATCCGGGCCCAGCAGCAGCGGCACGATGAGCAGCAGGACAGCAGCCGACAGGAGCCCCATCCCCCGCAGGTCCAACTCCCCTGCCTCACCGGCCTTTTCGTCCCGGGGCATCATGCGCATTGCCGCCGCGATCAGCAGCAGCCCCACCGGGACATTGATCAGAAAGATGGGACGCCAGCCGGTACCGAAGATGTCCGCCGCGATGAGCACGCCACCCAGCGCCTGCCCTGCCACGGCGCCGCCGGACAACGCGACGGCGTAGTAGCCCAGGGCCTTGATCCGCTGCCGGCCGGTGAAATGCAGCTGGATGCCGCTGAGTACTTGGGGAACCATCAATGCCGCGCCGGCACCTTGCACGACCCTCGCCACGATCAGCACAAGAGAGTCCGGGGCCAGGGCGCAGGCGAGCGATGCCGCCGTGAAGACGGCCATCCCCGCATGGAAGACCCGGCGGTGGCCGTGCAGGGAACCCAGCCGCGCTCCGGTCACCAGGAGGACGGCGTACGCCACCACATAGCCGGAGATCACCAGGCCCGCCTCGCCGCCGGAAGCGCCGAGATCGCTCTGGATCGACGGCGCGGCGATATTGACGATCGCGGTGTCCACATTGGCCATGAACTGTGCCGCCAGAAGCACCGCCAGCAGCCGCCAACGCCCCGCTGGTACCGCATCGTCCATGGCGCCGTGGCGCGGCGCACGGGTGTGCTGGGGAGCTTCCCCGCGTCCCGTACCGGAGTGCTGTCGTTGCATGGTGAGCTCAGTCCTTGTGAGAGTGCGTCAGGCGGTGGCGGTGCGGAGCGCCGGCGGCCAGTCGACCGTGGTGAGGTCCGGCACCACGAGGCCGGCGGCCCGGAGATCGGCGCCGGTGTGCGTCGTCGTTATCCCGACGCAGGCCATCCCGGCTGCCTGTGCGGCCGCCACACCGATGGGTGCGTCCTCGAAGGCCACCGCCCGCCCTGGCACGACCCCCAAGGCCGAGCACCCCGCCAGATACCCCTCCGGATGCGGCTTACCGCGGCTGACGTCCTCGGCGGTGACCATTGCGGCGAAGAGCTCCGCGCCGCCCACCAGGTCCAGGAGGGCTCGGGCATGTTCCCGGAGCACCGAGGTGACCACAGCCATCGGTACGCCTTCGGCGTGCAGCCGCATCACCAGCGCCTCGGCTCCCGGTACTGCGTAAGGGGGTGGGATATCGGGGCCGTTGAGATATCCGACGGCCTCCTCGAAGAGCGCGTCGACCGTGCTGCCCGGGAACCGGTGCACGTGATCCTCCAGGGCCTCGCGGCCGCGCCGTCCGACGAAGGTCGCGAGCAGCGCATCGTCGACCGGCAGCCCATGGGCCTCGAAGAGCCGGGTCCAGGCGGCACGGCTGCGGTGTTCGGTGGCGGTGAGAGTCCCGTCGAGGTCGAAGAGCGCCGCTTGGATCACCGCGGGCGAGCGCCCTGACTGCGCTGCTTCGAAGGAACCATGGGCCATCGGGGAACTCTCCTTGGGGCTTGGGCCTGGGCCGGGCTTGAGGTCGGGGTTGGGCTTCGGGTTGGGGTTGTTGGTGGTTTCTGGACGCCGCGGTCGGCGCCGGAGAGCCGCCCACACGAACTCTCCGGACCCCTCCCGCACTCGTCTTGAGGAACACCGCGCACCGATCACGGGTTGCATCGCGTCCACCCGTGAGTGCGGCGGTGTCGCAACCGAGACGCTTCAAGGCCATGCAACAAGGGAGAAAGGCCGGTCCGCCGCAGGGTGCGGTTCCGGGCCGTTGAGGGGCCGGATCGCGCCGGGGCAACGGTGTGCCCGGCGCGATCCGTCTGCCCGTTTCAGTGCCCGTCGCTCGACTCGGCGGCGAGGCGCTTGGCGAAGGAACGTCCGCCGTTCTTCGACTCGTAGACGCCGCCCTCGGTGGCGGCCAGGACGTGCCGGGCGTCGACGGCGGTGAGCGCCTGGGGCCGGCCGCCGGGCACGACGCCGGTCACCTTCCAGGTGGTCCCGCCGTCCGTGCTGCGGTGCAGGGCGCCCGAGGTGTCGATGCTGTACAGCGCGTCCTTCGCCGCCCACGAGACGAATGCCGGCGTCGGCTGCTTACCGCTGGAGAACGTCTTGCCGCCGTCGGTGCTTTGGGCGATGCCGTCTGCCGTGGTGGCCAGGATCATGTCGGGGTCGGTGGGGTTCACGGCGATGTCGAGTGCCTGCAGCTCGGCCCGGTTCTCCCAGTGGATGCCGTCCTCGCTGACGCGTAGCACTCCGTTGGTGCTGTCATAGCCGTAGATGGTTCCTTTCGCGTAGTCCAAGGCGTGGAAGTCCACCTCGCCCGCGAGCGACTTGGTCTTCCAGGTCGTGCCGGCGTCGCTGCTCTCGATCAGCCCGCGGTTTGCGGGTGCGTCGCTGCCGGGTGCGGGGTGGCCGCTGGCCAGGAAGGTCTTTCCCCCGGCCACGGTGAAGCCCATGAAGTCGTCCTTGCTGTCGCCGACCCGCTGCGGCCTGCCGCTTTTGTCCGGGGTGAAGACTCCTTCGTGAGTGGCGACGTAGAGCCGCTTGTCGGCCGGGGCGATGCCGAGGCCGTGAATGTGGCTGATGGACGTCCCGGAGGACGCCGGCCCGGACCGCTCCGAGTGGTCACCGCCGCTGGAGCAGGCGGCCAGGGCGAGGGCGAGAACCGCCGAAGCAGCGAGCGCGATCTGGTGCTTTCTCATGCTTCCTCATACGTGGGCAGGGCGGCACAGCACCGCTGCGGGCCTGTCGGTGACAGGCCCGCCCACGGGGGGGGGGGGGGAGGGCGGAGAAGCGGGGGGGGATAATGTTGATATAGGAAAAGGGGGGGGTGTGGGAAAAGTGTTTGTGGTAGAGGGTTTATGTA
>NZ_JBEZJZ010000100.1:0-30008 GCF_040651455.1 Streptomyces sp. NPDC048483 | reverse complement strand
TTCGGTTGGCATCCGCCTGGTCAGGCCATGGTTCTGGGTTGCTGACTGGCGAGTGCCCCCGGCAGGATTCGAACCTGCGCACACGGCTCCGGAGGCCGTTGCTCTATCCCCTGAGCTACGGGGGCGTTGCCGCCTGTGTTCCGGTGGCGACGGGAAGAACACTACCAGCTCTGATGGGGTGTCCAGGAACAGGGTTTTTCCGGGCGGGGGAGCGGGGCGCGGAGGGGGCCCTAGCGCATGCGGAGGGCGCGTCGGCGGCGGTCGGGGAAAGGTCCCCCGCATGGGGGCGGAAGTGGGCAAAACCGGGACGCAGCTGCAGGTGGGCCCCTAGTCTCATGGTGTGCCTGGCTTGTCCGGTCGGATCCTGGTTGTCGACGACAACAAGGTGATCCGGCAGTTGATCAGGGTCAATCTCGAGCTGGAGGGCTTCGAGGTCGTGACCGCGGCTGATGGTGCCGAATGTCTGGATGTCGTGCACGACGTGAGACCGGATGTCGTGACCCTGGATGTCGTGATGCCGCGGCTCAACGGCCTGCACACCGCGGCGCGGCTGCGGTCCGATCCGCGGACGTGGGACATTCCCATCGCCATTGTCAGTGCGTGCACCCAGGGCGAGGTGGACAACGGCGAGTGGGTGGGCGTGGACGCCTTCCTGGCGAAGCCGTTCGAGCCGACCGAGCTGGTACGGACCGTGGGGATGCTCATCCGGGAGGGACGGCAGCCGGAGCGGGACACCGAGGGGGACGACGCGCGGGCGGCGGAGCGGGCGTCCGAGGCCGGGGCCGAGGGGGCGGCGGCCGGGGGCGCGCAGGCCGAGGCGGCGGCCGGCGGGGGAGGCAGGACCGCGGATGCCGCAGCGGCCGAGCCGGCCGACGTCGGCCTGGATGTCGACGTGGAGGCGAGCGGGGGCTCGGAGCCGGCGGGCCGGCCCGGAGGCTGAGCCGGCGCGGTTGACCGGCCCCGCAGCGGCTGAAGGTGTCCACAGGGCGAAACCGGTCGCGTGTCCGGTGCCCTTCTCCCATACGCTTGTCCCGTGACCCCCGCTGACCTCTCCCGTACCGTCCTGCGCTCCGTGCGCGGTGCCGTGGACGAGAAGGAGCTTTCCGTGCCGGTGCCGGCGCGGATCGCGGTGCGCCCGTCGCGGCGGGCCGGGTGCGGGGACTATGCCTCGAACGTGGCGCTGCAGCTCGCCAAGGAGGCGGGGCGGCCGGCCCGGGAGATCGCCGAGATTCTGCGCAGGCGGCTGGTGGGCAGCGCCGGGATCGCCCGGGTGGAGATCGCCGGACCCGGGTTCTTGAACTTCACGCTGGGGGACGGGGCGCAGGCCGCGCTGGTGCGGGACGTCCTGGCCGGCGGTGACCGCTACGGGGCGCGCGCGCCGGGAGAGGCCCTGGCCGACGGGCAGCTTCCCGGCGGGGCCCGCGGGCTTGTGGTCGCCCAGGCGCTGGGACGGATGACCGCCGCAGCCGGTGCCGGTCGTCTGCAGCGGTCCGTACCGGCCTCGGCGGCCGACGAGAAGGAGCTTGCCGGGATCGTTGCCCGGCTGGGGGACGACGAGGCGCGCTGGGCGTTGCTGCGGCCCGCCGCGCGGGATGCGGTGCGGTTGCCCGAGCGGCCGGTGCAGCGGGAGGAAAATCCGCGGTTCCGGGTGCAGTATGCGCACGCGCGGACGCGGGCACTGGTGCGTAACGCGGGGGACCTGGGGTTCGTGAGCGAGCCCGGGGAGGTCGTCACCCCGGCAGCGGACGGGGCCGGCCCCGCCTCCCGGGCTCCCGCCGCCCAGACGTCCGCGACACACGATCTCGTCGGCCTCCTGGCCACCTACCCCGCCGCCGTCGAGGCCGCCGTCCGGCACCGGGCGCCGGACCGGACGGTGCGGCACATGGAAGCGACGGCGGACACGTTTCTGCGCTGGCACGATGCCTGCCCGCCGCTGCCCGTCGGGGAGCGGAAACCCTCGGCCGTGCACCGCGCCCGGCTGGCTCTTGCCGAGGCCACCGGGACGGTGCTCGCCAACGGCCTGCGCCTGCTCGGCATCTCCGCTCCCGAACACCTTTGATCTGCACTTGAGAATTTGAGGGGATCCTCGCTGTTATGAGTCGTTCCGCGCATCCTGCAGGGCCCCGGCACGCAGACGTGCTGCCCGAGGGGCACTACGCCGGGCCGCCCGCCGATCTCAACACCCTTGACCCGCGCGTGTGGTCCCGTACCGTCCGGCGCACTGCCGACGGTGCGGTGACCGTCGGCGGGCTGGACGTCCGTGCGCTGGCCGAGGAATTCGGTACGCCGGCGTACTTCCTGGACGAGGACGACTTCCGGGCGCGCTGCCGTGCCTGGAAGGACGCCTTCGGGCCGGACGCCGATGTCTTCTATGCCGGAAAGGCGTTTCTGTCCCGCGCCATCGTGCGGTGGCTGCATGAGGAAGGGCTCAATCTCGACGTCTGCTCGGGGGGAGAGCTCGCCACGGCGCTCGCGGTGGGCATGCCGGCCGAGCGGATCGCGCTGCACGGGAACAACAAGAGCACCGAGGAGATCACCCGGGCCGTGGAGGCAGGGGTGGGGCGGATCGTGCTCGACTCGTTCCAGGAGATCGTCCGGGTCGCGCACATCGCCGAGAAGCTCGGCCGGCGGCAGCGCGTGCAGATCCGGGTCACGGTCGGTGTCGAGGCGCATACGCATGAATTCATTGCGACCGCGCACGAGGACCAGAAGTTCGGCATTGCGCTGGCCGGGGGCCAGGCCGCCGAGGCCGTACGGCGCGCGCTGAAGCTGGACGGGCTCGAACTGATCGGGATCCACAGCCACATCGGGTCGCAGATCTTCGACATGGCGGGGTTCGAGGTGTCCGCCCGCCGGGTCGTACAGCTGCTGACCGAGGTACGGGACGAGCACGGCGTCGAGCTGCCCGAGATCGACCTCGGCGGCGGCCTCGGCATCGCGTACACCTCGGAGGACGATCCGCGCGAGCCGCACGAGATCGCCAAGGCGCTCGGCGAGATCGTGACGAAGGAGTGCGAGGCCGCCGGACTCGGTGTGCCGCGGCTGTCCGTCGAGCCGGGGCGGGCGATCGTCGGGCCCACGGCGTTCACGCTGTACGAGGTCGGCACGGTCAAGGAACTGGAAGGCCTGCGGACGTATGTGTCCGTGGACGGCGGGATGTCGGACAACATCCGCACCGCGCTGTACGACGCGGAGTACAGCGTGGCCCTGGTCTCCCGGACCTCCGACGCCGAGCCGATGCTGTCGCGGGTCGTCGGCAAGCACTGCGAGAGCGGGGACATCGTCGTACGGGACGCGTTCCTGCCGAGCGATGTGGCGCCCGGTGACCTGCTCGCGGTGCCCGCCACGGGTGCGTACTGCCGGTCCATGGCGAGCAACTACAACCATGCGCTGCGCCCCCCGGTCGTGGCGGTCACGAACGGCGAGGCCAGGGTGATTGTCCGGCGGGAGACGGAGGAAGATCTCCTGCGGCTGGATGTCGGGTAGGGCCGGATTCACGGGGCCGGACCCCGGATGAAATAAATGTCTCGGTATCCGGACGACAGGCGGAATCTGCCGTCCGGTGCGTGAGACTGGTGCAAGAGCAAGCTGGAAATTGCCGATCGATGAGAAGCAGGGGTCGAATGATGCGTACGCGTCCGCTGAAGGTGGCGCTGCTGGGCTGTGGTGTTGTCGGCTCAGAGGTGACGCGCATCATGACGACGCACGCCGACGACCTCGCCAACCGCATCGGTGCCCCCGTGGAACTCGCCGGGATCGCCGTCCGCCGCCCCGACCGGGTGCGCGACGGCATCCCCGCCGAGCTGGTCACGACCGATGCGACCGCGCTCGTCAAACGCGGCGACATCGATGTGGTGATCGAGGTCATCGGGGGGATCGAGCCCGCGCGGGGCCTGATCACCACGGCCTTCGAGCACGGCGCCAGTGTGGTGTCGGCCAACAAGGCGCTGGTGGCGGCGGACGGTGCCGCGCTGCATGCGGCGGCCGAGGCCAACGGCGCGGATCTGTACTACGAGGCCGCCGTCGCGGGGGCGATCCCGCTGGTGCGCCCGCTGCGCGAGTCGCTGGCCGGCGACAAGGTCAACCGTGTGCTCGGCATCGTCAACGGCACCACCAACTTCATTCTCGACAAGATGGACTCGACCGGCGCCGGCTACAGCGAGGCGCTGGACGAGGCCACCGCACTGGGCTACGCCGAGGCCGACCCGACCGCCGACGTCGAGGGCTTCGACGCCGCCGCCAAGGCCGCGATCCTGGCCGGTATCGCCTTCCACACCCGTGTCACCATCGACGATGTGCACCGCGAGGGCCTGACGGAGGTCACCGCGGCCGATATCGCCTCCGCCAAGCGCATGGGCTGCACGGTCAAGCTGCTGGCCATCTGTGAGCGGGCCGCGGACGGCGCCTCCGTGACCGCCCGGGTACACCCGGCGATGATTCCGCTGACGCATCCGCTCGCCTCCGTGCGCGAGGCCTACAATGCGGTGTTCGTGGAGTCCGACGCGGCCGGGCAGCTGATGTTCTACGGGCCGGGCGCGGGCGGTGCGCCGACCGCCTCCGCGGTCCTCGGCGACCTCGTCGCGGTCTGCCGCAACAAGCTCGCCGGTGCCACCGGGCCGGGTGAGTCCGCGTACACGCGGCTGCCCGTCAGCCCGATGGGTGAAGTCATCACGCGGTACCACATCAGTCTCGACGTGGCCGACAAGCCCGGCGTTCTCGCGCAGGTCGCCACCATTTTCGCCGAACACGGCGTATCCATCGATACGGTCCGTCAGCAGGGCAAGGACGGCGAGGCATCCCTCGTCGTCGTCACCCACCGGGCGGCCGACGCGGCCCTGTCGTCGACCGTCGGGGCACTGCGCGAGCTGGACACCGTCCGCGGTGTCGCCAGCATCATGCGGGTCGAAGGGGAGTAAAGGAACCCATGTCTGCCAATTCCACCGTGACCACGACTAGCCGTCAGTGGCGCGGCATCATCGAGGAATACCGTGACCGGCTTCCGGTCAGCGACACGACCGAGGTCGTCACCCTCCGGGAGGGCGGCACTCCCCTCGTACCGGCCCAGGTGCTCTCCGAGCGCACCGGCTGTGAGGTACACCTCAAGGTCGAGGGCGCCAACCCCACCGGATCCTTCAAGGACCGCGGGATGACGATGGCCATCACGCGCGCCAAGGAAGAGGGTGCCAAGGCGGTCATCTGCGCCTCGACCGGCAACACCTCCGCCTCGGCCGCCGCCTATGCCGTACGCGCCGGGATGGTGTGCGCGGTGCTCGTCCCGCAGGGCAAGATCGCGCTCGGCAAGATGGGCCAGGCGCTGGTGCACGGCGCGAAGATCCTGCAGATCGACGGAAATTTCGACGACTGCCTGACGCTGGCCCGCGGCCTCTCCGACAATTACCCGGTCGCACTCGTGAACTCCGTGAACCCGGTGCGGATCGAGGGCCAGAAGACCGCCGCCTTCGAAATCGTCGACATGCTCGACGACGCGCCCGACATCCATGTGCTGCCCGTCGGCAACGCCGGCAACATCACGGCGTACTGGAAGGGCTACCAGGAGTACGCGGCCGACGGCATTGCCACCCACACCCCGCGCATGTGGGGCTTCCAGGCCTCCGGCAGCGCGCCGATCGTGCGCGGCGAGGTCGTCAAGGACCCGCACACCATCGCCACCGCGATCCGGATCGGCAACCCCGCCTCGTGGGCGTTCGCCGAGCGTGCGCGGGACGAGTCCGGCGGCCTCATCGACGACGTGACCGACCGTCAAATCCTTGCCGCCTACCGGCTGTTGGCCGCCCAGGAGGGCGTCTTCGTCGAGCCCGCCTCGGCCGCGTCCGTCGCCGGTCTGCTCAAGGCCGCCGAAGAGGGCAAGGTCGACCCCGGCCAGAAGATCGTCTGCACGGTCACCGGCAACGGCCTCAAGGACCCGGACTGGGCAGTGGCCGGCGCGCCGCAGCCGGTCACGGTCCCGATCGACGCGGACGCCGCCGCCGAGCGGCTGGGCCTGGCCTGACCGCACCTGCGGGCGGCCTTCCCGCCGCCCGGTGCGATCCGCGGTCCGTACGGGCAGGACCTGCTCGTACGGACCCGGGGCCGCGGGCGCGGTCGGCGCCCGCAATCCGCAGAAGAGCAAATTATGCAAAGGCTGCAAAGCCGGAAGAGACGCCGTCGGGGCACAGGAAGGCGCGCGACACGCATCGTGCGCCTCCTGTGCGCCCTGTGTCGCCACAGAACCTTCCTTCGATAGGCTGGCAGTCAACTCCCCTCCCCACGGCATAACGCAGTGGTGTGCAGGGCAAGTCAGAACAGACCCCATGAGCCGACCGGGCACCTCGGTGCCCGTGTTCTGGGGCAGTACCGCAGCATCAATCAAGGAGAGTCATCGAGCGATGGCCGGTCCCGCGTTCCGCGCCGCCGCCGTCCGGGTGCGCACCCCCGCTTCCAGCGCCAATCTCGGTCCCGGCTTCGACGCCCTCGGCCTTTCCCTGGGCCTTTATGACGATGTCGTGGTGCGCGTCGCCGACTCCGGTCTGCACGTCGACATCGCAGGTGAGGGCGCCGACACCCTCCCGCGCGACGAGAGTCATCTGCTCGTGCGGTCGATGCGCACCGCCTTCGAACGGCTCGGCGGCCAGCCGCGCGGCCTGGAAATCGTCTGCGCCAACCGCATCCCGCACGGCCGCGGTCTGGGCTCCTCCTCCGCCGCCATCTGCGCCGGCATCGTCGCCGCCCGCGCCGTGACGATAGGCGGCGAGCAGAAGCTCGACGACACCGCGCTGCTGGAGCTGGCCACCGAGATCGAGGGCCACCCCGACAATGTCGCCGCCTGTCTGATGGGCGGCTTCACGCTCGCCTGGATGGACACCGGAACCGCGCGGGCGATCCGGATGGATCCCGCCGATTCCATCGTTCCGGTGGTCTTCGTGCCCGGAAAACCGGTGCTGACCGAGACCGCCCGTGGACTGCTGCCGCGCACCGTCCCGCATGTGGACGCCGCGGCCAACGCCGGCCGTGCCGCACTGCTCGTCGAGGCCCTGACCAGGCGCCCCGAGCTGCTGCTTGCCGCGACCGAGGACCGACTTCACCAGGAGTACCGCGCCCCCGCGATGCCGGAGAGCGTGGCCCTGGTGAACCGACTGCGTGCGGACGGCGTCCCCGCAGTCGTGTCCGGTGCGGGCCCCACCGTGCTCGCACTGGTCGAGGATGCGGCGGCCGACAAGGTTGCCGCGCTGGCGGGAGAGGGGTGGGCGGCCAACCGGCTGACCCTCGATGCGGCGGGCACCTGTGTGCTGCCGCTCGCCGGGTGATCACGCGTGTGATCGACTGATTGCCGGTCTTGGAGAGGGGGAATGTTTGTTGGATCCGGTAGTGTTAACCTCAAGTCAGTACCCGACGCCTACATGGCGCGGTGCTTGGTGTCCCCATTTGGGACCACTTTCTTCCGGGAGCCTCCCAAACTGCTTGGAGCAATGGCCTGAGCAGAAGTGAGCACGCTCCGGAATCGGCGTGGCGTCATGAGTCACTCTGCATCTCTTCACGCCGGAACCATGAATTGATCTTTCCGCCGTATCCGGCGGGACCACCGCCCCGGCCCGGTCCGCTAGACCAGGACATCGAGCCGGACAGCACAACCCGGTCGCCGAGCCAGACAGGCCGACGCCCGCTCCAGGGAAGGACCCTTCGTGAGCGACACCACCGATCTGATGGGCGTGCGCACCGATGGCAGTGCCACCGCGCCCGCCACGGACGCTCCCGCCGCGCCTGCAACCACGCGTCGCCGCCGTTCCGGCACCGGCCTTGAGGGCATGGTCCTGGCGGAGCTGCAGCAGGTTGCCTCCGGCCTCGGCATCAAGGGCACCGCGCGGATGCGCAAGAGCCAGCTGATCGAGGTCATCAAGGAGAAGCAGGCCGGCGGCTCCGGTGCGCCGGCCAAGGCCGACGCGCCCGCCGCCGAGACCAAGCCGAAGCGCCGTACGACCTCCAAGGCCCGTACGGGTGAGGACGCGGACGCCAAGAGCGCTGACAAGGCCGCCAAGGGCACCAAGGCCGAGCAGCCCGCGGCCGCCCAGCAGCAGATCGAGATCCCCGGCCAGCCGGTCAGCGACGAGCAGCCGGCCGGTGAGCGCCGCCGGCGCCGGGCCACCGCCGCGGCGGGCAGCCCCGAGACCGTCTCCGGCGACCTCAAGACCGACACCAAGGTCGAGGCCAAGACCGAGGTCAAGGCCGACGCCAAGGCCGAGGCCGCGGTGGAGACCGCCGAGGGCCGGCCGGTCAAGGACCGCCAGGACCGCGGCGACCGCCAGGACCGCCAGCAGAAGGGCGACCGCGGTGACCGCGGCCAGCGTGGCCAGCGCGGCGACCGCCAGGATCGTGGCGACCGTCAGGACCGTGGCGACCGTCAGGACCGTGGCGACCGTCAGGACCGCGGCGACCGCCGCAAGGGCGACGCGGGCGACGGCGGCCAGGGCGGCGGCCAGCGCGGCGACCGTCAGCGGGACCGCCGCCCCGATGACGAGGACGACTTCGATGGCGGCCGCCGGGGCCGTCGCGGGCGCTACCGCGACCGCCGTGGCCGTCGTGGCGGCCGCGAGGACTTCGGCAACGAGCCGCAGGTCAACGAGGACGACGTCCTGATCCCGGTCGCGGGCATCCTCGACATCCTCGACAACTACGCGTTCATCCGGACCTCCGGCTACCTGCCCGGCCCGAACGACGTGTACGTCTCGCTCGCCCAGGTCCGTAAGAACGGTCTGCGCAAGGGCGACCACGTCACCGGCGCGGTCCGCCAGCCCAAGGACGGCGAGCGGCGCGAGAAGTTCAACGCGCTGGTGCGGCTCGACACCGTCAACAGCGTGGCGCCCGAACAGGGCCGCCAGCGGGCGGAGTTCGGGAAGCTGACGCCGCTCTACCCGCAGGAGCGGCTGCGCCTGGAGGGCGAGTCGGGCGGTCTGACGACCCGGATCATCGATCTGGTCACGCCGATCGGCAAGGGCCAGCGCGGTCTGATCGTGGCCCCGCCGAAGACCGGCAAGACCATGATCATGCAGGCGATCGCCAACTCGATCACCCGCAACAACCCCGAGTGCCACCTGATGGTCGTCCTGGTCGACGAGCGTCCGGAAGAGGTCACCGACATGCAGCGGTCGGTCAAGGGCGAGGTCATCTCCTCGACCTTCGACCGCCCGGCCGAGGACCACACCACCGTCGCCGAGCTGGCCATCGAGCGCGCCAAGCGGCTCGTGGAGCTGGGTCACGACGTGGTCGTCCTGCTGGACTCCATCACCCGTCTGGGCCGCGCGTACAACCTCGCCGCCCCCGCCTCCGGCCGCATTCTGTCCGGTGGTGTCGACTCGACCGCGCTCTACCCGCCGAAGCGCTTCTTCGGTGCCGCGCGCAACATCGAGGACGGCGGTTCGCTGACCATCCTGGCCACCGCGCTGGTCGAGACCGGTTCGCGAATGGACGAGGTGATCTTCGAGGAGTTCAAGGGCACCGGCAACCTCGAGCTCAAGCTCGACCGCAAGCTCTCGGACAAGCGCATCTTCCCGGCGGTGGACGTGGACGCGTCCAGCACCCGTAAGGAAGAGATCCTGATGGGCAGCGACGAGCTGTCGGTCGTCTGGAAGCTGCGCCGGGTGCTGCACGCCCTGGACCAGCAGCAGGCCATCGAGCTGCTGCTGGACAAGATGAAGCAGACGAAGTCCAACGCGGAGTTCCTGCTCCAGATCCAGAAGACGACGCCGGGCATGGGCAACGGCAACGACTGACGCCCGTAGCGACGACGCGCGCGGAGCCCTCCTCACCCCTGTGGGTGGGGAGGGCTCCGCGCTGTCCGCGCTCTCCGGTGTGATGCGCGCCGCCCCGCAGACGCCGCGGCGGAGCTCCGCCTGAGACCTTCCGCACAGGACCGTGGCGCGTACAACCGTTCACGCAATGTCCGAAAACAGGCCGAAAGCCCAGGTGAGAGGGACGAAAGTCCCGAACCACCGCGCTTGGGCCGTCCTCGTTCCTAAGAAAGTGCAGCCACCACGCTGTGCAACCCTTCCCGTCTGCCTCCCGTCTGACCAGACACCACAGGCCGTGATGTACGGAGCACGGCCCGGCGAGGGGCAGCCGAGCGACAAGGACTGAGGACCAGATGGCCGACAGCAACGGGACCGCGATGACGGCCGAAAGCCGTGCCCGCGGCATACGTGCCACGGGCCGCCGACGCAAGGGCCCGACCCGGCGCCGCAGGGCGCTGACCATCACTCTGTGCGCGCTGATCAGCGCCGTACTGCTCGGTGGGGCCGGACTCGGGTACGTCTACTTCAAGCTCAACGGCAACCTCAAGGGCATCGACATCAACGCCGCCCTCGGCCACGACCGCCCCCAGAACGTCGACAACGGCTCGATGGACATCCTGGTGATGGGCTCGGACTCCCGGGCCGGCAAGAACGGCAAGTACGGCAGGGACGAGGGCGCCGCCCGCTCCGACACCGCGATGGTGGTGCACGTCTACAAGGGCCACAAGAAGGCCAGCGTGGTGAGCATCCCCCGCGACACCATGATCCAGCGGCCGGACTGCACCAAGGACGGCCGGACCGTCGCCGGTGCGCAGCGGGCGATGTTCAACACCGCCTACGAGGTCGGCGGCCCGGCCTGCGCCGTCAAGACCGTCGAGTCGATCAGCGGGATCCGGATGGACCACTTCCTCGAGGTGGACTTCACCGGCTTCAAGAAGCTCATCGACGCGCTGGGCGGCGTGGACATCACCACCACCAAGCCCATCGACGACAACGACAGCCACCTGCATCTGCGGCCCGGCAAGCACACCCTGGGCGGTGAGGACGCGCTCGGTCTCGTCCGGACCCGGCACGGCGTCCCCGGCGGCGACGGCAGCGACCTGGGCCGTATCCAGCTCCAGCAGACGTTCATCAAGGCGCTGATGGACCAGGTCAGGAACGTCGGGGTGCTGACCAACCCCAGCAAGCTCTACGACATCGCGGACACCGCCACCAAGGCCATCACCACCGACACCGACCTCAACTCGGTGAGCGAGCTGACCGGGCTGGCCAAGAGCCTGGGCGCCATCGGGTCGGACCACATCGACATGGTGACGCTGCCAGTGACGTACGACCCGGCCAACCCGGACCGGGTGGTCCCGCTGACCCGGCAGGGCAAGCAGGTCTGGGACGCGCTGCGGCACGACCAGGCCATCCCCAAGGCCGCCATCAAGGGCTCGGCCGGTGACCAGGGCGGCACGGGCAAGTACGTGCAGTAGCCGCCGTATGCGGTGCCGGGGCCCGGTGGCGCCCGGCACCGGGCGCGGGAACAGCGGGGGAATAGTTGCGGGCGTCCCCCGGTTTTGGGAGATACGGCTAGTCCTGGCAGACTGGACCGTCGGCCCCGGTTCACGTGACGCAACCCGCGACACGACCCGGTGCACTCCCGAACCTAGGAGAATCCCTTGAAGCGCGACATCCACCCGGAGTACGTCGAGACCCAGGTCAGCTGCACCTGTGGCGCGTCGTTCACCACCCGCAGCACCGTCGCCGGCGGCAGCGTCCGCGCCGACGTCTGCTCCGAGTGCCACCCGTTCTACACGGGCAAGCAGAAGATCATGGACACCGGCGGCCGCGTGGCCCGCTTCGAGGCCCGCTTCGGCAAGGCCGCAGCCGCCAAGAAGTAGCGACCCGCAAGGCGCCGGTCTCCGGTCGCCCCTGGACAGGGGTGACCGGGCCGGCGTCTTTGTCGTCAGGCCTCCCCGCCGTCCGGCCGGGAGGCGCCGGGGGCCCCGTACGAGGGCAGCCGCGGCAAGTCCAGTCAGTCAGCAGAGGAACACACGATGTTCGAGGCGGTCGAGGAACTGGTCGGCGAGCACGCCGATCTCGAGAAGCGGCTGGCCGACCCCGCGGTCCATGCCGACCAGCGCGAGGCCACGCGGCTCAACAAGCGCTACTCCGAGCTGACCCCGATCATCACCACCTACCGTTCCTGGCGGCAGACCGGCGACGACATGGAGACGGCGCGCGAACTGGCCGCGGACGACCCGGACTTCGCCGAAGAGGTCAAGGAGCTCGACGCCCGGCGCGAGGAGCTGACCGAGAAGCTGCGGCTGCTGCTCGTACCGCGCGACCCCAGCGACGACAAGGACGTCCTCCTGGAGATCAAGGCGGGCGCGGGCGGCGACGAGTCCGCCCTGTTCGCCGGGGACCTCCTGCGCATGTATCTGCGCTACGCCGAGCGGGTCGGCTGGAAGACCGAGATCATCGACTCCACCGAGTCCGAGCTCGGCGGCTACAAGGACGTCCAGGTCGCCGTGAAGACCAAGGGCGGCAACGGCGCGACCGAACCCGGCCAGGGCGTCTGGGCGCGGCTGAAGTACGAGGGCGGGGTGCACCGCGTCCAGCGGGTGCCCGCGACCGAGTCGCAGGGCCGGATCCACACCTCCGCGGCCGGCGTCCTGGTGACCCCCGAGGCCGAAGAGGTCGACGTCGAGATCAACATGAACGATCTGCGCATCGACGTGTACCGCTCCTCGGGCCCCGGCGGCCAGTCCGTCAACACCACCGACTCCGCGGTGCGCATCACCCACACCCCCACCGGTGTGGTCGCCTCCTGCCAGAACGAGAAGAGCCAGCTCCAGAACAAGGAGCAGGCCCTGCGCATCCTGCGCTCCCGGCTGCTCGCCGCCGCTCAGGAGGCCGCCGAGCAGGAGGCCGCCGACGCCCGCCGCAGCCAGGTGCGCACCGTCGACCGCTCCGAGAAGATCCGCACGTACAACTTCCCGGAAAACCGGATCTCGGACCACCGCGTCGGCTTCAAGGCGTACAACTTGGACCAGGTGCTCGACGGCGAGCTGGACCCGGTCATCCAGGCGTGCGTCGACGCCGACTCGGCGGCGAAGCTCGCCGCCGCGCAGTAAGCAAGACACCAAGCACCCGCAAGACCCGGCTGGAGGAAGAGCGTGAACCTGCTGCTCGCCGAGGTGGCCCAGGCCACCCAGCGGCTGGCCGACGCTGGCGTGCCCTCACCGCGTTTCGACGCCGAGGAGCTCGCCGCGCATGTGCACGGCGTCAAGCGGGGCGAGCTGCACACGGTCCCCGACGCGGACTTCGACGCCCGCTACTGGGAGGCGATCGCCCGCCGCGAGGCGCGCGAACCGCTCCAGCACATCACCGGCCGCGCCTTCTTCCGCTACCTCGAACTCACCGTCGGGCCAGGGGTGTTCGTGCCCCGCCCGGAGACCGAGTCGGTGGTCGGCTGGGCCATAGACGCCGTACGGGCCATGGATGTCGTCGAGCCGCTGATCGTCGACCTGTGCACCGGCTCCGGGGCCATCGCCCTGGCCCTCGCACAGGAGGTGCCGCGCTCGCGGGTGCACGCCGTGGAGCTGTCCGAGCAGGCCCTGGAGTACGCGCAAAAGAACGTCGAGGGGTCCCGCGTCGTTCTCCACCACGGCGATGCGCTGACCGCGCTTCCCGAACTGGACGGGCAGGTCGACCTGGTCGTCTCCAACCCGCCGTACATCCCGCTGACCGAGTGGGAGTACGTCGCACCCGAGGCCCGCGACCACGACCCCGAGCTGGCGCTGTTCTCGGGCCAGGACGGCCTGGACACCATCCGCGGCCTCGAGCGCACGGCACACCGCCTGCTGCGGCCCGGCGGCCTGGTCGTCATCGAGCACGCCGACACCCAGGGCGGACAGGTCCCGTGGATCTTCACCGAGGAGAAGGGATGGGCGGACGCGGCCGACCACCCGGACCTCAACAACCGGCCCCGCTTCGCCACCGCGCGCCGGGCGACGCCATGACGCGTCCCGCCTCGACGCCCGATGCGGCCGGTGCACCCGTGTCCGCCGTATCCGCTGCATCCGCTGTATCCGTTCCGCACGAGGAGGTCCAGTAATGGCCCGGCGTTACGACTGCAACGACGCGACCGACCGCGCGACCGGTCTGCGCGAGGCCGCCTCGGCCGTCCGCCGCGGCGAGCTGGTCGTGCTGCCGACCGACACCGTCTACGGCATCGGCGCGGACGCCTTCAGCGCCGAGGCCGTCGGCGACCTGCTGGAGGCCAAGGGCCGCGGCCGCGGGATGCCCTCCCCGGTCCTCGTCGGGTCGCCCAACACCCTGCACGGCCTGGTCACCGACTTCTCCGAGCAGGCCTGGGAGCTGGTCGACGCCTTCTGGCCCGGCGCGCTCACCCTCGTCGCCAACCACCAGCCGTCGCTGACCTGGGACCTGGGCGAGACCCGCGGCACGGTCGCGGTGCGGATGCCGCTGCACCCCGTCGCCATCGAGCTGCTCACCGAATTCGGACCGATGGCCGTGTCCAGCGCCAACCTCACCGGCCACCCCTCCCCGCAGGACTGCGACGCCGCCCAGGAGATGCTGGGCGACGCGGTCTCCGTCTACCTCGACGGCGGCCCCACCCCCGCCGCCGTACCGTCGTCGATCGTGGATGTCACGGGCAAGGTCCCGATGCTGCTGCGCGAGGGCGCGATCAGCGTGGAAGAACTGCGCAAGGTGGTACCCGAGCTCGAGGTGGCCAATTGATGGCGCCCCTGGGGCGTGGCATAGCGGGACCCGGCGACGAACTGCTCCTTCCCTCTGCCCGCCCTTTCCGGATCCTCCACGTCAGCACCGGCAACGTATGCCGCTCGCCGATCACCGAGCGGCTGCACCGGCGCGCCCTTGAGCTGCGGCTCGGCGCGGAGTGCAGCGGCGGGCTCCTGGTGGAGAGCGCCGGCACCTGGGGGCACGAAGGCGCCCCCATGGAGGCGCACGCCGCCACCGTGTGCGGCGACTACGGCGCGGACCCGGCCGGCTTCCTCGGCCGTGAGCTGCTCGACGAGCACGTCATCCGCGCCGACCTGGTGCTCACCGCGACCCGCGACCACCGCGCCCAGGTCATCTCCATGGGCCACTCCGCGGGGCTGCGGACCTTCACGCTCAAGGAGTTCAACCGGCTGGTGCGGGCCATAGACCCCGCCACGCTGCCCGAGCCCGATCCGGACCTGCCGGACGGCGGGCTGGTCGAGCGGGCCCGTGCGCTGGTCGGCGCCGCCGCCGCGCTGCGCGGCTGGCTGCTGGCGCCCAACCCGGAGTCCGACGAGGTCTACGACCCCTACGGCGCCCCCATCACCTTCTTCCGCTCCGTCGGGGACGAGATCAACCAGGCGCTGGACCCCGTCGTCACGGCCCTTACGGGAGTGCCGGCGCGCGCCTAGGAGGCCCGCGGCGCGCCGTGGACCCCAGCGGCCCACACACCGCGCCCGATCGCCGCACCGCGCCTACATTGGACTTACGTCCCCGTACGAGGCCCGGAGCCAGCGATGTCCGCCACCACCGCGTCAGCCCGCAGCGTCAGCAAGGCCGCCGAGGAGAGGGCACGGGCCGCCGCACGCGACGGCGCAGCCCGGCCGGCCGGCTCCCCCGACTTCGACGCGCTGCTGCGCCAGGACCCGGAGATCGCCGGGGTGCTGCTGGGCGAGAGCGCCCGCCAGGCCGACGGCCTCCAGCTGATCGCGGCGGAGAACTTCACCTCGCCCGCCGTGCTCGCCGCCCTCGGCTCCCCGCTCGGCAACAAATACGCCGAGGGATATCCGGGCGCCCGGCACCACGGCGGCTGCGAGATCGTCGACCTCGCCGAGCGGATCGCCGTGGAGCGCGCCAAGGCCCTGTTCGGCGCCGAACACGCCAACGTCCAGCCCCACAGCGGGTCTTCGGCCGTGCTGGCCGCCTACGCCGCCCTGCTGCGCCCGGGGGACACCGTCCTGGCCATGTCCCTCCCGCACGGCGGCCACCTCACCCACGGATCGCCCGCCAACTTCTCCGGCCGGTGGTTCGACTTCGTCGGATACGGCCTCGACGAGGAGACCGGGCTGCTCGATTACGACGCGGTCCTCGCGCTGGCCCGCGCCCGCCGCCCCAGGGCGATCGTGTGCGGCTCGATCTCGTATCCCCGGCACATCGACTACGCGGCCTTCCGCGACATCGCCGACGAGGTGGGCGCCTATCTGATCGCCGATGTGGCGCACCCGCTCGGGCTGATCGCGGGGGGCGCGGCGCCCAGCCCGGTCCCGTACGCCGATGTGGTGTGTGCCACCACGCACAAGGTGCTGCGCGGGCCGCGCGGCGGGATGGTGCTGTGCGGGGCGAAGCTGGCCGAGCGGATCGACCGGGCGGTGTTCCCCTTCACCCAAGGGGGTGCACAGATGAACACCGTCGCCGCCAAGGCCGTCGCCTTCGCGGAGGCCGCCACGCCCGCGTTTCGCGCGTACGCCCATCAGGTCGTCGCCAACGCCCGCGGGCTCGCCCGGGCGCTGGCGGAACAGGGGCTGGTGGTCGGCACGGGCGGTACGGACACCCATCTGATCACCGTGGACACCGCGCCGCTCGAGGTGGACTCGCGCACCGCCCGGGGCCGGCTGGCGGCCGCCGGGATCGTGCTGGACACCTGCGCGCTGCCGTGTGCCGAGGTGCCCGGGAAGGGCGCGGCCCGGCGGTACGGCATCCGGCTGGGCACCGCCGCGGTGACGACGCAGGGGATGGGCGCGGCCGAGATGCACCGGATCGCCGAGCTGATCGGGGCGGCGCTGCGCGAGGACGCCGGGGTCCGTGCGGAGACGCTCGCGCTGGTCCACCGGTTCCCTCCCTATCCCGATCGCGGCTGACCGGGGGCACGGCGGGAACCGCTCGCCGGCGGGATGCGTCTTTACCCGTATTCACAGCCTGGGCGCTCACCCGCATAGGGTGTGGGGCTGTGATGGCCAGCTATACCAATGGGGCAGCCCGTGCGTGAATACCTGCTGACGCTGTGCGTCACGGCCGCGGTGACCTACCTGCTGACCGGGCCGGTGCGGAAGTTCGCGATCGCGGCCGGTGCGATGCCGGAGATCCGTGCGCGTGACGTACACCGCGAGCCGACACCGCGGCTCGGCGGTATCGCCATGTTCGGCGGGCTGTGCGCGGGTCTGCTGGTCGCTTCGCATCTGACGAACCTCAAGAGCGTCTTCGAGAGCTCCAACGAGCCGCGGGCGCTGCTGTCGGGCGCCGCGCTGATCTGGCTCCTGGGTGTGCTGGACGACAAGTGGGGCGTGGACGCGCTGGTCAAGCTCGGCGGCCAGATGATCGCCGCGGGAGTGATGGTCCTCCAGGGCCTGACGATCCTGTGGATCCCCATCCCCGGCATCGGCACGGTCTCGCTGACCCCGATGCAGGGCACGCTGCTGACCGTCGCGCTGGTGGTCATCACCATCAACGCCGTCAACTTCGTCGACGGACTGGACGGTCTGGCCTCCGGCATGGTCTGCATCGCCGCCGCGGCCTTCTTCATGTACGCCTACCGGCTCTGGTACGGCTACGGCATCGAGGCGGCCGCGCCCGCCACGCTGTTCTCGGTCGTGCTGATGGGCATGTGTGTGGGCTTTCTGCCGCACAACATGCACCCGGCGCGGATCTTCATGGGTGACTCCGGCTCGATGCTCATCGGCCTGGTGATGGCCGCCGGCGCGGTCTCGATCACCGGCCAGGTGGACCCGGACCTGCTGGGCGAGAAGACCGGCGGTGTGCGGGAGGCCACCCATGCGATGGTGCCGGTCTACATCCCGCTGCTGCTGCCGCTGACGGTGATCGCGGTGCCGGTCGCCGACCTGATTCTGGCCATTGTGCGCCGTACCTGGAAGGGCCAGTCGCCGTTCGCCGCCGACCGCGGTCATCTGCACCACCGCCTGCTGGAGATCGGGCACTCGCACAGCCGCGCGGTGCTGATCATGTACTTCTGGTCGGCACTGATCGCCTTCGGTGCGGTCGCGTACTCGGTGAACAACGCCAGCATGTGGATCGTGCTGGGCATCGTGCTGCTGAGCGCGGTGGGGCTGGTGCTGCTTCTGCTGCCGCGCTTCACGCCGCGGGCGCCGCGCTGGGCGGAGTGGATGGTTCCGCCGCGCTACCGCAGGAGCACCCGCGGGCCGGCCGTCACGGCGGACGGCGAGGGTGCGGGCGGCCCGGAAGGGGAGCGCGAGGCCGTCCCGGCGGGTATCAACGGAGCCACCGCCATCGGCGACCGGTCACGCTTCGTGGATCGCCGGAAGGCGGGAAGTAATCGCTGAGCCGCTGACCGTTTCGCCCTGACGGGGGTCAAAAACCGTCATGGTTGACCCGATACCAGACATTTGCCTGGCTGTCAGTGCACCAACGCGCAGGTTCACGCTCATGTGTGACAAGGTCCACACGGACCAGGTAAAGACCTCATCAAATAGTTTGTGATACCGTTCACGAAACCCGGCGACAGAGCCGAAGGACCGTAGTGCGACGGCCCTTTGGCCTCAGGTTCAGCCTCAGGCCGGGTCTACGCTCGTCCTTGACGACACCACCCCCACCCCTGCCGGAGCGCCGCCATGCAGTCGAATGACGCCCGACTACTCCTTCACGCCGTTGTGCCCACGCTCGCCATCGGCGCCATCGCCGCTGCCGTGAGCGCAGTGGTCGCGGGCGCGACGGCAGTGACCGGCGCCGTCCTCGGCACCGCGCTGGTCGTCTTCGTGATGGGTGCGGGGCTCGCCGTCCTGCAGCAGACCGCCAAGAAGCTTCCGCAGCTGTTCCAGATGATGGGCCTGCTGCTGTACACCGTGCAGATCCTGCTTGTCGCGGTCTTTGTGATCGCCTTCAAGGACACAACGCTCTTTGACCCCAAGGTATTTGCGTTCACGCTGCTCGGCGCCACCCTCGTATGGATCGCGGCACAGACCCGCGGTCATATGAAGGAGAAGATTCTGTACGTCGATCCCGACTCCGCGGAGACGAAGAACGCGGAGACGGCGGGGTCGCCGACGTGAGACGTAGGGCCGGGATAAATGCCCTCATGCGGGCCTGCTATCGTCCGGTGCCAACTGCGGCACAGATGGCGCAGGCGGCTGAGCTCCCAGATTCCACGGGATCCCATGGGCAGTTCTCGCGGCCGATGCCTGTGATTCGGCCCGGCCCAGCGCCGGCCGGCCGCCCCCTAATCCGTAAGACCAGTCCAGTGCCGCTCCGTGGCTCAACGCCGCGCCGACACAACGAGGTTGCCGTACCCATGCGCCACGCTGAAGGAGCCCGCGGTGAGTGCTGAAACGATGCTCGCCTTCGACACGGAGTGCCACCTCTTTATTCCGGGGTGTGGCTTCGAGTCCCCGGGCCTTCATTCCTTCGTCTTCAAGCCGCTCTTCACCATCAACGGCTTCGAGTTCAACAAGCCGATGCTGCTGGCCCTGCTCAGCACGGTCGTGGTCGTGTGGTTCTTCTGGGCCGCATTCGGCAGGGCCAAGGTGGTCCCCGGCAAGCTGCAGATGATCGGCGAGGCCGGCTACGACTTCGTGCGCCGCGGACTCGTCTATGACGCGCTCGGCAAGAAGGAGGGCGACAAGTACGTCCCCTTCATGGTGTCGCTGTTCTTCTTCGTGTGGATGATGAACATCTGGTCCATCATCCCGGTCATGGCGTTCCCGGTCACCTCGGTCATCGCCTTCCCCCTCGGGCTCGCCCTGGTCGTCTACATCCTCTGGATGTCGCTGACCTTCAAGAAGCACGGGTTCGTCGGCGCTCTGAAGAACCTCTCGGGCTATGACAAGTCGCTCGGCTGGGTCCTCCCGCTGATCATGGTGCTCGAGCTGCTCCAGCACCTGCTGATCCGCCCCTTCACCCACGCGGTCCGGCTCTTCGCGAACATGTTCGCGGGCCACATGCTGATCCTGATGTTCACCATCGCCAGCTGGTACCTGCTGAACGGCATCGGCATCGTCTACGCGGGCGCGTCGTTCGTGATGACCCTCGTGATGACCGCCTTCGAGCTCTTCATCCAGGCTGTCCAGGCGTACGTCTTCGTGCTCCTGGCCTGTAACTACGTCCAGGGCGCGCTCGCCGAGAACCACTGAGCACCCCGGCTCCCGCAATCCATCAGTCGTCCGGTGGCCAACCCCCACCGGTCCTTGAAAGAGAAGGAAGAACCGGCATGTCCGCTCTCCAGACCCTCGCCGCCGAAGGCCTCCACGGCAACATCGCCTCCGTTGGTTACGGCCTCGCGGCCATCGGCCCCGGCGTCGGCGTCGGCATCATCTTCGGTAACGGCACCCAGGCCCTCGCCCGTCAGCCCGAGGCGGCCGGCCTGATCCGTACCAACCAGATCATGGGTTTCGCCTTCTGTGAGGCGCTCGCCCTCATCGGCATCGTCATGGGTTACGCGTACGCGTAAGCGACGCCCGACGACGCCCAATTAGACGGAAGGCATTGTTGTGACCCTGGTCAACATGGCGGCGGAGGTTCCTGAGAACCCCCTGGTCCCGCCGATTCCAGAGCTGGTCATCGGTCTGATCGCCTTCTTCATCGTCTTCGGCATCCTGGCCAAGAAGCTCCTCCCGAACATCAACAGGGTTCTGGAAGAGCGCAGGAAGCAGATCGAAGGCCGCATGGAGGACGCCGAGGCCAGGCAGGCCGAGGCCCAGCAGGTCCTTGAGGACTACCGGGCCCAGCTCGCCGACGCCCGCCACGAGGCCGCGCGTCTGCGCCAGGAGGCGCAGGAGCAGGGCGCGACGCTCATCGCCGAGATGCGCGCCGAGGGCCAGCGGCAGCGTGAGGAGATCATCGCTGCCGGTCACGCCCAGATCGCGGCGGACCGCAAGGCGGCGGCGCAGTCGCTGCGCCAGGACGTGGGCAAGCTCGCCACCGACCTGGCCGGCAAGCTCGTCGGCGAGTCCCTCGAGGACGTCGCCCGGCAGAGCCGGACCATCGACCGCTTCCTCGACGAGGTCGAGGCCCAGGCGGCTTCGGACGCGACGAAGGCTGAGGCCGGCCGATGAACGGAGCGAGCCGCGAGGCACTCGCCTCCGCACGCGAGCAGCTCGACGCGCTGACGGACGACGCGTCCGTCGACGCGGCGAAGCTCGCCGAGGAGCTGGCTGCCGTCACCGCTCTGCTCGACCGCGAGGTGTCGCTGCGTCGGGTCCTGACCGACCCGGCGCAGGCCGGTGAGGCACGTGCCGAGCTGGCCCAGCGGCTGCTCGGCAGCCAGATCAGCGGCCCCGCCGCCGAGCTGGTCTCCGGCATGGTCCGCTCCCGCTGGTCGCGCTCGCGTGACCTGACGGACGCGATCGAGGAGCTGGCCTACAGCGCCGAGCTCGCCGCGGCCCAGCGCTCCGGCGCGCTCGACGAGGTCGAGGACGAGCTGTTCCGGTTCGGCCGGATCGTCGCCTCGTCCCCCGAGCTGCGCAGCGCGCTGACGAGCAGCACCGCGACGGCCTCGCACAAGACGGAGCTGCTGCACTCGCTGCTGGACGGCCGGGCCAACCCGGTCACCGAGCGGCTGGTGGTCCGTCTCGTGGGGCAGCCGCGAGGCCGTAGCCTGGAAGCAGGGCTCGATGCCCTCTCCAAGCTGGCCGCGCACCGCCGGGACCGTGTGGTCGCGGTGGTCACCTCCGCGGTGCCCCTCAGCGAAGGGCAGCAGCAGCGCCTCGGCGCCGCGCTGGCCACGGTGTACGGACGGCAGATCCACCTGAACTGCGACGTGGACCCCGAGGTCCTCGGCGGCGTCCAGGTCCGGATCGGCGACGAGGTCATCGACGGGACCATCGCGGAGCGCCTCGACGAGGCGTCCCGGCGGATGGCCGGCTGACCCGGCCACCAACTCAACAGCTGCGACGCAGCACAAGCAGGACGGCGGCCCGAGTTGGGCCGTAAGCGGAAACCCCCCGAGGGGACAAGCCCCTCGGACACCCGCAAGTAACTTCGGGCCCAACAAGGAGAGCAGGGAACCCAGATGGCGGAGCTCACGATCCGGCCGGAGGAGATCCGGGACGCGCTGGAGAACTTCGTCCAGGCGTACAAGCCGGACGCGGCCTCGCGCGAAGAGGTCGGCACGGTCAGCGAGGCCGGTGACGGCATCGCGAAGGTCGAGGGTCTTCCCTCGGCAATGGCGAACGAGCTGCTGAAGTTCGAGGACGGCACGCTCGGTCTTGCGCTGAACCTGGAAGAGCGCGAGATCGGTGCGGTGGTGCTCGGCGAGTTCAGCGGCATCGAGCAGGGCCAGCCGGTGCAGCGCACCGGTGAGGTGCTCTCGGTCGCCGTGGGCGAGGGCTACCTCGGCCGCGTCGTCGACCCGCTGGGCAACCCGATCGACGGCCTCGGCGAGATCGAGTCCGAGGACCGCCGCGCCCTGGAGCTGCAGGCTCCTGGCGTCATGGTCCGTAAGTCGGTCCACGAGCCCATGGAGACCGGCTACAAGGCCGTCGACTCGATGGTGCCGATCGGCCGCGGCCAGCGTCAGCTGATCATCGGCGACCGCCAGACCGGCAAGACCGCCCTGGCCGTCGACACGATCATCAACCAGCGCGACAACTGGCGCTCGGGCGACCCGAAGAAGCAGGTCCGCTGCATCTACGTCGCCATCGGCCAGAAGGGCTCCACCATCGCGTCCGTGCGCGGTGCGCTGGAGGAGGCCGGCGCCCTGGAGTACACCACCATCGTCGCCGCCCCGGCGTCCGACCCGGCGGGCTTCAAGTACCTGGCGCCCTACACCGGCTCGGCCATCGGCCAGCACTGGATGTACCAGGGCAAGCACGTCCTGATCATCTTCGACGACCTCTCGAAGCAGGCCGACGCCTACCGCGCCGTGTCCCTGCTGCTGCGCCGTCCGCCGGGCCGCGAGGCCTACCCGGGCGACGTCTTCTACCTGCACTCGCGTCTGCTGGAGCGCTGCGCCAAGCTCTCCGACGACATGGGCGCCGGCTCGATGACCGGTCTGCCGATCGTCGAGACCAAGGCGAACGACGTGTCGGCGTTCATTCCGACCAACGTCATCTCCATCACCGACGGCCAGTGCTTCCTGGAGTCGGACCTCTTCAACGCGAACCAGCGTCCCGCGCTGAACGTCGGTATCTCCGTCTCGCGTGTCGGTGGCTCCGCCCAGCACAAGGCCATGCGCCAGGTCTCCGGCCGGCTCCGCGTGGACCTCGCCCAGTACCGCGAGCTGGAGGCGTTCGCCGCCTTCGGTTCCGACCTGGACGCGGCCTCCAAGGCGCAGCTGGAGCGCGGTAAGCGCATGACCGAGCTGCTCAAGCAGCCGCAGTACTCCCCGTACGCGACCGAGGACCAGGTCGTCTCCATCTGGGCCGGCACCAACGGCAAGATGGACAACGTCCCGGTCGAGGACATCCGCCGCTTCGAGCGGGAGCTCCTCGACCACCTCCACCGGGAGAAGAAGGACCTGCTGACCAGCATCCGCGAGGGCGCCAAGATGTCCGACGACACCATCGGTGCGATCGCCGAGGCCGTCGACGGCTTCAAGCGGCAGTTCGAGACCTCGGACGGCAAGCTGCTCGGCGAGGACGCCCCGGCCGGCACCAGCAAGTGACGACGGAAGGGACCTGATCCATGGGAGCCAAGCTCCGGGTCTACAAGCGTCGCATCCGCTCCGTCACCGCGACCAAGAAGATCACCAAGGCGATGGAGATGATCGCCGCCTCGCGCGTCGTCAAGGCGCAGCGCCAGGTGGCGGCATCGACGCCGTACGCGAGTGAACTGACCCGCGCGGTGACGGCGGTTGCCACGGGCTCGAACACCCAGCACCCGCTGACGACCGAGGCGGAGAAGCCCTCCCGGGCCGCGCTGCTGCTCATCACGAGCGACCGCGGTCTGGCCGGCGGCTACTCCTCCAACGTCATCAAGGCCGCGGAGCAGCTCACCGAGCGGCTCAAGGCCGAGGGCAAGGAGGTCGACGCCTACATCGTCGGCCGCAAGGGTGTGTCGTACTACAGCTTCCGCGAGCGCAAGGTCGTGGAGTCGTGGACCGGCTTCACCGACAGCCCGACGTACGGGGACGCGAAGGCGATCGCCGCACCGCTGATCGAGGCCGTCCAGCAGGACACCGCCGAGGGCGGCGTGGACGAGCTCCACATCGTCTTCACCGAGTTCCTCTCGATGATGACGCAGACGGCGCTCGACGACCGCCTGCTGCCGCTCAGCTTCGACAAGGCCGCGGTGGAGGCGGAGGAGACGTCCAAGGGCGAGATCCTTCCGCTGTTCGACTTCGAGCCGTCGGCCGAGGACGTCCTGGACGCCCTGCTGCCCCGGTACGTCGAGTCGCGGATCTACAACGCACTCCTGCAGGCCGCCGCCTCCAAGCACGCCGCCACGCGGCGCGCGATGAAGTCGGCGACCGACAATGCAGAAGACCTCATCAAGTCGCTCTCGCGGCTTGCCAACGCGGCCCGACAGGCCGAAATCACCCAGGAAATCAGCGAGATCGTCGGTGGCGCCAGTGCTCTGGCCGACGCGACCGCGGGGAGTGACTGACCACTATGACCACCACTGTTGAAACGGCCACGGCAACGGGCCGCGTCGCCCGGGTCATCGGCCCGGTCGTCGACGTGGAGTTCCCCGTCGACGCGATGCCGGAGATCTACAACGCGCTGACCGTCGAGATCGCCGACCCGGCCCAGGCCGGGGCCAAGAAGATCCTGACCCTCGAGGTTGCCCAGCACCTGGGCGAGGGCCTGGTCCGTGCGATCTCCATGCAGCCCACCGACGGTCTGGTCCGCCAGGCCACGGTGACCAACACCGGCGCCGGGATCACCGTCCCGGTCGGCGATGTCACCAAGGGTAAGGTGTTCAATACCCTCGGTGAGATCCTGAACAAGCCGGAGGCGGCGTCCGAGGTCACCGAGCGGTGGCCCATCCACCGCAAGGCCCCGTCCTTCGACCAGCTCGAGTCCAAGACCGAGATGTTCGAGACCGGCGTCAAGGTCATCGACCTGCTGACCCCGTACGTCAAGGGCGGCAAGATCGGTCTGTTCGGTGGTGCCGGTGTCGGCAAGACCGTTCTGATCCAGGAAATGATCTACCGCGTGGCCAACAACCACGACGGTGTGTCGGTGTTCGCCGGTGTCGGCGAGCGCACCCGTGAGGGCAACGACCTCATCGAGGAAATGACGGAGTCCGGCGTCATCGACAAGACCGCGCTGGTCTTCGGTCAGATGGACGAGCCGCCGGGCACCCGTCTGCGCGTCGCCCTGGCCGGTCTGACCATGGCGGAGTACTTCCGCGATGTGCAGAAGCAGGACGTGCTGTTCTTCATCGACAACATCTTCCGGTACACCCAGGCGGGTTCCGAGGTGTCGACCCTGCTCGGCCGGATGCCCTCCGCGGTGGGTTACCAGCCGAACCTGGCCGACGAGATGGGTCTCCTCCAGGAGCGCATCACCTCGACCCGCGGTCACTCGATCACCTCGATGCAGGCGATCTACGTCCCCGCGGACGACCTGACCGACCCGGCGCCGGCCACCACCTTCGCCCACCTGGACGCGACCACCGTTCTGTCGCGCCCGATCTCGGAGAAGGGCATCTACCCGGCGGTCGACCCGCTGGACTCGACGTCCCGGATCCTGGACCCGCGCTACATCGCGCAGGAGCACTACGACTGCGCGATGCGCGTGATCGCCATCCTGCAGAAGTACAAGGACCTCCAGGACATCATCGCGATTCTGGGTATCGACGAGCTCGGCGAGGAAGACAAGCTCACCGTCTACCGCGCCCGTCGTATCGAGCGGTTCCTGTCGCAGAACACCCACGTGGCCAAGCAGTTCACCGGTGTCGACGGCTCGGACGTCTCGCTCGACGAGTCGATCCACGCCTTCAACGCGATCGCGGACGGCGAGTACGACCACTTCCCCGAGCAGGCGTTCTTCATGTGCGGTGGCATCGAGGACCTCGAGGCCAACGCCAAGAAGCTCGGCGTCTCCTGACCCGTGCTCCCGGACCGGGGGCGGCCCTGGCCGCCCCCGTCCGTACGATCACCCGTATTTGATCCAACATCTGCCTCAGGCAGGCAGGTGTGAGACCCGAGGAGCCATCGTGGCTGAGCTGCACGTCGAGTTGGTCGCCGCGGACCGTCAGGTCTGGTCGGGCGAGGCCAGCCTGGTCGTCGCGCGCACCTCGTCGGGCGACATCGGCGTCATGCCCGGACATCAGCCGCTGCTGGGCGTGCTGCAGTCGGGCCCGGTGACGATTCGTACGACCGGTGAGAGCGGGGACGGTACGGTCGTCGCCGCGGTGCACGGCGGTTTCATCTCGTTCGCCGACAACAAGCTGTCTCTGCTGGCAGAGGTGGCGGAGCTGTCGGACGAGATCGATGTCGAGCGCGCGGAGCGGGCCCTGGAGCGTGCGAAGTCGGACGCCGACGCGGCCGCCGAACGCCGTGCCGATGTCCGTCTGCGTTCGGTGACGGGCGTGGGCGTCTAGTCGTCCCGAACGGGCTGCCGGCGGCCCATGCCGTGGGCATGCGCCGGTGTAGGCAAACAGAGTCGGTCCAGGCACGGGTACGTCCCGTCCTGGATCGACTTTTTTGTGGCCGCGGGCCGCGGGCTGCGGGCTGCGGGCTGCGTGCGTGTGCCGGAGCCACCCTGTCCTCCAGCAGACCTGTGGTGTGCTCGACCTCAAGCACCCCGCGGTGCTGCACCGGGTGCTGTCCCGGGCCGAGGTCTTCGTGCAGAACCTGGCGCCCGGCGCGGCGCAGCGACTGGGGCCGGCCAACGCCGAGTTGACGGAACGCCGGCCGCGGCCGGTGCCCTGTGCGATCTCGGGCTATGGCGAGGGCGGTCGTATCAGGACCGCAAGGCGTACGACACGCTGATTCAGGCCGCAACCGCTGTCATGTCGATAACCGGCACACCCCAGGCCCCCGCCGGTCGAGGTCTCTGGGACTGGACGTCTTCGGCATCGACCTGTCGCCCGTGATGATCGATCTCGCCCGCGAGGCATTCGGTCATTCACACCCCACCGCAGGACGTGCCCCCGCACTTCGCCGAGTTCCGCCGGGTACTCGTGCCCGACGGGACTCTTCCGCTCGCCTTCTTCGCGTCGGAAGGTGAGCCGAGCGCGGCGTTCGACCACAAGGTGACGACAGCCTCGATGGCCGGTCGACGACCTCGCGGGTCTGGCCGGTGGGGCCGGCTTCACCGAGGTCGGCCGGATGCTGCGTGAGCCAGGCGAGGGGGAACGGTTCCGCCGGGGGCATCTGCTGATGCGCGCAGGGCAGTCATCAGGTTCATCGCGTGCCGCCACGGATGGCACGCGACAACGTGGACTGCCTCAGCCGCGTGGGTTCAGAGCTCTGGTCAGGTCCCGGCTTGCGAGGTGACGGCGATGACTTGGTCAGCGGTTGAGCTGGGCCATCAGCTCACGGTTGGCAGCGCGGGCGGCCCCGAGGTCCTCGTCCCGTTCCGCGAGTTCGCCGCGGCGGCCGAGAATCTGCTGTTCCAGCTCGGTGGTGCGGCGTGTGAGCGTCTCGATGTCGGCCGGGGCGCCGAGGCCGGAGGCTTCCCGAGCTGTCTGGCCCAGGGCCTCGGACAGACGCCGTTCGAGGCGGGTGAGGGGAGCGGACAGTCGCCCGTTGCGGGCCGTGAGGTTCGCGACGTCGGCCGCCGGCGACTTGCGGCTGACCCGCGTTCCGGCGGTGGTGCCGGGCGGGGATCGGCCCGCGCGGGCGATGGCGGCCGCTTGCAGGTCTCCATGGCGGTGAATCAGGCTGCGGTGTGCGCGCACACGAACTGCGGCGGACCGCGGAATGGGTGACCCACCACATCCCGTCCCTGGACCCCGGGCCACTACGGGCCGGGACCTGCCTGGCCGCCCTCCCCGAGGACGAGAACCGGCAGTTTTGCCCGGGACGCGCCGACGGCCCCACCCCCGACGGCGAACGGATCACCGTCGCCGCCGGGGGACGGGCGTTCACGTTCGTCCCCGTCTTCGGGGAGATCGCCGTCGACCTGATGGTGCACGGCCGTACCGATCACGATGTCGCGGCCCTCGGCCTCCAGCCGGCCGAGAGCCACGCCCCCTTGCCCGACACGAAACAGAATCGACCGAGCGGAGAGATGACCCGGTGAAGCAGTTGAAGATCATCAGCGGTGCGGCGGTCCGGCAGCTGGTGACCCTGGAGGACCTCTTCGAACCCATGCGGTCGGCGCTGACCGAATTCAGTTCCGGCACGGCCTTCCAGCACCCGCGGGTCACCGTGGAACCCCCTGGCGAAGGCGGCCGGGTGCTGCTGATGCCCGCCGGGGAACCGGAGTCGGCGGCCTTCGGCCTCAAGGTGCTCAGCATGTTCCCGCGCAGCGCGGAAAAGGGCCTGCCCAGCGTCCAGGGACTCATCGTCCTCCTCGACGGGGTCCACGGCGAGGTCCTCGCCGTCCTGGACGGCACCGTCGTCACCGAACTGCGCACCGCCGCCGTCTCCGCGGTCGGCACCGACTGCCTGGCCCGCCAGGACGCCGAGGTGCTCGCCGTCATCGGCGCCGGCGTACAGGCCAAGGCCCATATCGCCGCGCTGCGCTCCATCCGGCCCTGGCGCGAGGTACGGGTCCACAGCCGCCGCCCAGAACGGGCCCGCGAACTCGTCGCCTGGGCAGAGGCACAGGGGCAGCCGGCCCGCCTGGCCGACTCCAGCGACGCGGCGGTGCGCGGCGCCGATGTCCTGGTGACCGCGACCTCCGCCCTCGAACCGGTGGTCTCGGCCGCCGCCGTCGCCGCCGAGGGCTGCCACATCACCGCGGTCGGCGCCTTCGGCCCGGCCTGCCGCGAGCTGCCCACCGAAGTCGTCGAACGCTGCACCGTGTTCGCCGAGAGCCGGGACGCCCTACGGCGGGAAGCCGGCGATCTGCTGATCCCGGTGAGCGAGGGCCGGCTCCCCGAGGACCACCCGGTCGTCGAGATCGGCGACATCCTCGCCGGACGTCAGGGCGGCCGGACCGACGCCCGCGAGACGACCCTGTTCAAGTCCCTGGGCCTGCCCATCGAGGACGTCGTCGCCTCCCACCTGGTCTACCGCCGCGCGCTGGCCGCCGGCGCCGGTGACGACGTCGACTTCTTCTGACCCGACGGCACCGTCCGACGAGGCCACCGCCCCGTCCGCACCACCCGCCCGTAAACAAGGAGAAAGCGATGTCGCACGACAGAAAGACCCCCGAGTCCGGGTCCGTGACCTTGCCGCGCACCGTCGAGCAGACCGGCGACACCGCCGTCGAGGCCGAGTCGGCCGACTGGTCCTGACCCGGGATCGCGACGCGCCCGCGGTCCATCCCGAGTCGTTCGCCCACTGGCACGAGCGCTGCGGGTCACCACCCGGCGGCAGCTTCAACGGCAGCACCCTCCCGGCCACCGGGGTGGAGCGCCGCGGCTGCCCGCTCGTGGTGGCCGCCGACGGCCCGCGCCGGGCGTGTCGCCGACGGGCTGATCTCCAGCGGCACCCTCAAGTCCGAGGTGCCCGCCCACCGGGTCACGGCCGGCCGGGCCCGTCCCGACCAGACGGTCCGGCACGCCCCGCCCGCATCGCCGCGCACGGCGTCGACGGCGTGATGTTCCTGCTCGGCCAGACGACCAGCGGGCCGCCATGCGCGGCGTCACCGCCCGGCTGCAGGCCCTGGGCCCGCTGCCCGGCTGAGCACCGCCGCCGGCGCGCCCGGCGCACCACCCCCAGCACACGACCACAGCCCGGCCGGCACACGACCCCGGGGCGGGAAACGGAACGGAACGAGCGATGTCCCGGACCAAGGACGTCCGGGTGGACTCGTGGCGCCCCACCAGCGGCCACGGCATCCACTTCCGCCTCGGCGCCTCGCCGGCCCGGCGGGAACTCCGGGAGGTGCTGAGCGTCCTGTTCCGGCACTTCTCCCACGGGGGCCTCGCACCCGGAGCCGACCTCCAGTTCTGCTCGGCGCCGGGGCTGACGCGCTCAAGAGCCTCCCTCTGGTGTTCTCCCGGGCCTGACCGCGGGAGCGGCGGGTCCCGACGGCGCGCCGCCCAGCATCCCCCCATACCGCCTTTTCGGCCTGCCGAGCCCATCCTCTATGCTGTCCATCAATACGCAGTCATTCTCCGCGGCGGCGCTGACCGACCGCCCAGGCGCGTGTGAGACCCGAGGAGCCATCGTGGCTGAGCTGCACGTCGAGTTGGTCGCCGCGGACCGTCAGGTCTGGTCGGGCGAGGCCAGCCTGGTCGTCG
>NZ_JBEZJZ010000099.1:0-30147 GCF_040651455.1 Streptomyces sp. NPDC048483 | reverse complement strand
GCACTCTGGCCATCATGGCCGTGGTCAACCTCTGTGTGATGGTGCTCCGCCGCACCCGCCCCGACCTGCCGCGCCGCTTCCGGGTGCGCCTCCCGCCATATCCACCATCCGATACCGCCCTATATGCCCGATTGTTGCGAACAACGCTTCGGTGACGGGTAGTTGACAATGTTGTGATCCCGTCACAAGTGCCCGCCCCCTGTTGGGAACAGGCGTGTGGAGTGGGTAATGTGGCGGAAGGCATCAACAGGAGATGCCAACCGCGCAGCGTCGTCGCCGGTGCCGCGCGGTCGACGGACAAGTCTCATGGGGGACGTTGACTATGGCTGGTCAGCAGTACACAACCACTGAAGAGGAGATGGTCCAGTTCAGCGGACGGATCTCCACGGTCAATCAGTCGATCGAGGGTGAGATCAGGCACCTGAACCAGGTCGTCGACAACATCACGTCCGGGTGGAAGGGCGCTGCGGCCAGCTCGTACAACCAGCTTCAGTCGAAGGTGAACGACGACGCGAAGCGGATCAACCAGCTTCTGGCCGAGATCAAGGAAGCGATCGACCAGACCACGAAGAACTACTCCGCCTCCGAAGATGAGCAGGCGCAGTCGATGTCGCACGTCACCGCATCGGCGGACTCCCCGTTCGGATGATGAGGCCGCGCCGCCTCCCGCGGCGCACCGGCCTCGCCGCAGCGCCGGCCGACCTGTCGGCCCCGCTGCGGCTTGTGAATCGACCAAGCTTCAACAACTTCTGAGGAGAAGCCATGTCCGGCCAGGTTCTCGTCAATTTTGCGACGATCCAGCAGGCAAGTTCTGACGTGCGTCAGACGGCCAACCGCATCCGCCAGCAGCTCGACGACCTCGAGTCGGGCGTCAAGAAGATCGCCGCGAGCTGGGAAGGCTCGGCGCAGGAGGGCTACCAGGCCCGCCAGCGCGAGTGGGACCAGCGCGCCGCATCCCTGCACTCGACGCTCGAGTCCATCGCCAAGGCGCTCGACCAGGCCGCTCAGAACTACCAGAGCACTGAGTCGAAGAACGCCAGCATCTGGGGCGGCTGACCTATCGCAGGTTGAACGGCAAACGGCTGAGCAGCCCCCACGGCTCGCACAGTGGTCAATGAGGGCGAGCGCGCTGCACCAGTGCGCTCGCCCTTCTGCCGTCCACCTGCGTAAGGCAGCCTCTGCCCCAATTCCTCCGCACTTCCCCCCTTCTCTTCCCTTCCCTCACCCCTCGTTCCCGACCGTTCCGCCAAAGATGGAGAGCAGACAACCCGTGGGATCTCGCGCCATTGGACCCCGAGCCGGGCACCGCCGACGAGCGGCGGGTGCACTGGTCACGGCAGCCTGCGTCGCAGGCCTGTCCTGCGCCACCGCGGCGCCGGCAGTCGCGGACGAGAACGTGCCGCTCAACAGTGGCGAGTGCAAGTTCAACACCAACAACATCAGAGAGACCCCCTGGTCCCTCCAGCGCCTCCTGACCACTCAGTTGTGGCCGAGCAAGAAAGAGCAGGGCCAGGGCGTCAAGGTCGCCGTCGTCGACACGGGTGTTGACAAGGACAACAAGCAGCTCGCGAGTGCGTTCGGCTCCGGTGGCGGCCTGTCCATCGCCGGTGGTGGCAAGCCGTACCAGGACCAGGTCGGTCACGGCACCAAGGTTGCGGGCATCATCGCCGCCCGGCCTATGGAGGGCTCCGGTTTCACCGGCATCGCGCCCGGAGCGACGATCGTCCCGTTCAAGACGACCAACTCGGAAAAGGGCAGCACGGCCAACGACCTCGCCAAGGCCATTGACAAGGCGGTCGCCCAGCACGTCGACGTCATCAACATCTCCCAGGGCACCGACGCCAGCAGGGACCGTCTTGTCCCCCTTGAGGCGGCGGTGAAAAACGCCGAAGACAACGGAGTTCTGATCGTCGCCTCGGCGGGCAACGGCGGCGCCGACGGCGGCGAGAAGAACATGTGGCCCGCCGCCTATTCCGAGTACCACTCCAACGTTCTGGCTGTGGCCGCCTCTGACCGCAACAACGAGCGCGCGCCCTTCTCCCAGTCCGGAGCGTTCGTCAATATCGCTGCTCCCGGCGTCAGCATGGTCTCCACCGTCCCCGACGGCGGTAACTGCGTCGACCAGGGCACCAGCTTCGCCGCACCGTACGCCGCGGGCGCCGCGGCCCTCCTCATCGCGAAGCACAAGCACGATGAGCCTGGCGGCAAATGGAAGCCCGAGGAAGTCATCTGGCACCTGGAAAAGACCGCGGAGCGCGTCAAAAGGAACCGTGACATCTTCATCGGCTGGGGCGTTATCGACCCGGTAGCGGCCCTCAACGACAACGAGCGGCCCACCGGCGAGCCCAAGCCCGACAAAAGGGCGGACAACGCCGCCGGCCTCAACATCCAACCGGTCTCTGTGTCCTTGGGTGAAAGCGCAGAGGACCGGCGATCCCGCATTGCCGTCTACATCCTCGGCGGCGGAATCTTCGCCGTCGGAGCGGT
Organism: Streptomyces sp. NPDC048483; assembly: GCF_040651455.1. Classification (NCBI taxonomy): domain Bacteria; kingdom Bacillati; phylum Actinomycetota; class Actinomycetes; order Kitasatosporales; family Streptomycetaceae; genus Streptomyces; species Streptomyces sp. NPDC048483. The sequence goes on along the minus strand of NZ_JBEZJZ010000099.1, from coordinate 27,660 downwards.
AGCCGGCTCGGCCATCGCGCTCCGCGACTGGCGACGGAAGAACTCACTGAACACACGGGGAGGGTAAGCATGGGCAGCAGCGAAGAGTACTTCGTCGATCTCGAGGCCCTGGACACGGTGGGGCGCAAGCTCAATGGCGTACTCAGGTCCATGGAGCAGGCGAAGAGCAAGACAGGGCACAGCACCTATCTTCCGAAGGGGACCCTCGGGCAGGGCTTCAAGGAAGAGAACGAACTGAACCTTGCGCACGACCAAATGAAGGCGTACATCGAGGACAACATCCTCAAACTCCTTCAGGACCTCATCCATGACCTGAGTGAGAAGACGAAGAAGACGAAGGACGCGTATCACGACCGCGAATACGACGTCACCAACGCTCTGAACCCCGGAGGGAAGTAGTCGTGGGCGACAAAGGCGGAGCGATCACCGACAAGGGCTGCTTCTACGCAAAGCACGAGACGGAGTTCTACCGCTACGACATGGACCAGCTCAAGTCCATGGTGGCCAACGCCAACCCGAAGACGGTCGGGGATGTGGCCGAGGGCTGGAAGTGGATGCACGACACCCTGGTCGGCTCGGACGGCAGCGGTGGACTCCGGAAGGAGTTCGACGATGCGATTGATGAGGTTCTCGAACACTGGCGCGGTAAGGCTGCTGAGGGGTTCCGCAAGGCGGCCAAGGCGATCAGCGAGAACATCCGCAACTCGGGGCCTTATGCATCCAACATGCATCAGGTCATGGGTGGCGTCGAGACCTCACTGCGTGACTACCAGAAAAAGGTCGGCGACATGCAGAAGCCGACGGCGGGGGAGAGCGGCAGCGACGCCATCGGAAACGGTGCTCTGAAGGTTGTCACGTTGGGCGCGAAGGGTGGCCGGGACGACTCCAAGGCCAATCTTGATCTGGCAACCGGCAAGTCGACCGAGGACGTCCTCAACGACCACGCCGAGGAACTGTCCGAGGGCAAGGAACGCCAGCTTCAGACTGCCATCATCATGGAGTATCTGGGGTCGTCCTATAAGTCGAATGTGGCGGCTATTGGGAAGCCGCCGGGGGGCGGCCTGGGGGAGAAGGACGTTCCGCCGCGGGACGACACTCCGGCTCCGCCCCCCTTCGTTCCCATGCCGGACAGCGTGATGAACCCGCCGAAGGGGTCGTCGCACTCCAAGCTCCCCGGTGCAAACGGCGGTGGCTACACATCGCCGGGTGCGCTGGAGGGCCCGCGGCATGACGGTGTCTCCGGAGGTTTCGCCAACACGCCGCCTGCTAAGTCCGCTCACATGCCCAGCATCGGCAGCGGCGGCACCGCCGGCCTGGACAGCTTCCCGTCCGGTGGTGGCAACAGCAATCTCGGGCCGAGCACCACCGGCCCCGGCGGCGGCGGTGCCAACATCCCCACGAACGGTAGCCATGGCCCATCCGGGCCAGGGACCGGTCCGGGTATGCCTGGTGTGCCCGGCACTCAGATGGGGGGCCGCGGCGGCACTGGTCCCGGCGGAGCTCGCGCCGGCCGAACCGGAATGCCCGGCATGGGCGGTATGGCGGGCGGTCGCCCCGGCGGTGCGGGTGCCAAGGGCGCTGGCGCTGGGCGCGGTGGCGGGCTGGCGCGGCAGAAGGGCGGAGTCGTCGGAGCCGCTGGCGGCAAGGCGGGCAGTGGCTCGCAGGGCGGTTCCGGTCTGCACCGCAGTCGTGGCGGGTCGCAGACGGGCGGTGCTGGGGGCCGTCGCCCGATGGGCATGGCCGGTGCGCCCGGTGCTCATGGCGCCAAGGACAAGGACAAGGGCGAGAACGGAGAGCGTCCCGACTACCTCGTGGAAGACGAGGAGACGTGGACGCCGGAGCGTAACGTGGCGCCCAAGGTCATCGAGTAGGGTCCTGCCGGACAAGCAATCAGCGGAGACGAGACGGGGCCCGCAGTCTTCGGGCTGCGGGCCCCATCCTGCTAAGGAGAGGTGTTACGGCATGAGCTTCACACGGACGCTGCGTGCGGTGGGCGGCGCAGCAGTGGCTGGAGCACTGCTCTTCGGCACTGCGCCGGTTGCTTCGGCAGACCAAGTCAGAAATGACCAATGGGCTCTGGGCTCTTTGAAAATGAGTGAGGCCTGGAAGGTTTCGACCGGAAAGGGCATTATCGTAGCCGTCATTGACAACGGCATTAACGGGAGCCATTCGGACCTGAAGGGTAGCGTACTTCCCGGCAAGAATTTTTCCACTGGCGATCCGGCGGACCAGGAATCGAAGAACGAGCATGGGACATCCATGGCTTCGATCATTGCCGCGCATGGACATGGGGCGGGGGGTTCTGAAGGCCTCAAGGGGATTGCGCCGGACGCAAAGATTCTCGCCATCAAAAACTGGGATTCTGACGGCGAATCGCTCACAAACTCGCTGGCGAAACCTTTGCGGTATGCCGTTGATCATGGCGCAAAGGTTGTGAACATGTCATTTGGTGGATATAGCGTCCTGAGTAGCGATGAAAAGCAGGCAATTTCTTATGCCGCCAAGAAGGACGTCCTCCTGATTGCCGCTACAGGCAACAGTGGTTCGGGGAATCTCAACTATCCTTCGGCTGAACCCGGCGTTCTCGCCGTAGGCGCGGTCCGTAAAGACGGAAAGGCCTGGGAGGATTCCAATTACGGCCCCCATACCCTTCTCGGTGCTCCTGGCGCCCAGATCCGATCGGCAGGTGTGGTCGAGCCATATCAGTGGACAAAGGGCACTTCCGACGCCACGGCCTACGTCTCCGGCGCCGCCGCTCTCCTCCGCGCCAAGTTCCCGGACCTGACCGCCGGCCAGATCGCGAATCGTCTGACGAAGACCGCGAAGATGCCGTCGGGCGCCGGGACGGGCAAGACCCCGGATGCCCACTACGGCTACGGTGCCATTGACCCCTACAAGGCCCTGACCGCCAACATTCCCCCCGGCGCCAAGAACGGCCCCCTCAAGTCCCCCAACGCGGACGAGGGTGGCAGCGACATCATGAAGCCGTCCGACAACTCGGACGCCACGGAGCCGCAGAAGAGCAGTAGCAATTCGATGCTGCCCATCGTCGGTGGCATTCTGGGCGTTCTCGTGGTCGTCGGAGTCATCGTCCTGATTGTCGTGCTGCGCAAGAAGCGTCAGAACGGTCCGCCGTCTGGCGGTCCCGGTGGTCCGGGTGGTCCCGGCGTCCCCGGTGGCTACTTCCCGTCGCAGCAGCAGGGTTCGCCTTACCAGCAGTACCCCACAGCGCCGGGTCAGCAGCCGCCGCCCCCGCCCAACCAGGCGCCGAGGCAGTAAGAGATTACTGTCCGTTGAGGCGCTGGCAGACGGTTGGTTGAAAGCAGTCGTTCGCCGGTTTGTATGGGCCCGCAGTCCTTGGACTGCGGGCCCTGCTGCATTTATGGGGTTTCATTCGGTGAGGGGTTCCCCGTGCTGGGGCAGAAGACGCGATGCGCGGGCCCAAAGCCGTGTGACGTCCCGGCGGTTACCCAAAGACCGACCGCACATCGTCCGCAACCTCTTGATGCCGGCCGGCCGCGCCGCCCGTGTGGCGGTTCGCCTGGCGTTGGGCGTGGGCTTCGAGGTCGCTCCGGGCGCGGTCCGTGTACGTGGTGGGGTCGGCCAGGCTGGTGACGCCGTCCTTGTACTCGTTGAGGCGGTCCTCGGCGTCCTTCTTGACGTCCTCGACGTATTCGCCGGCCTTTTCCTTGGCGATGTCGGCGGTTTCGCCCCAGTCGATTCCGTCGCGCGCGCCGAAGTGACTCTCGATGCCCTGCTCGACGACGTTGTTGGCCATCTCCTTGCCCGCTTCGGCCGCCTTTTCCTTGGCCCCGCCGACCACGGTGTCCATGGCGAATTCCCTGGCCGAATCCTTGGCGGCGGTGACCGCCTTGTCCTTGACCTCGTTCTTGACCGTCGTCTTGACGTAATCCATCGCCATTTTGCGGGCTTCCTTGGAGACCGCCTTCTTGGCCATGTTCTTGATGGCATCCATGGTGGCGTGTTCCATCGCCTTGGTTGCCGCCTCCATCACCTCGCGCTTGAGCTGGTCGAGGAGTCTGCGGACGATCAGCCGGGTCGCCTGAGTGGCGCCTGCCGCGCCGAGTTCGGAGAGGCCGAGCGTGAAAGGCGCGGAGGCCTGCGCGGCGATGATTTCGGCGGCGAGAATGACGAGTTGGACGATGACGGCGACTTTGCCTGCGATAACGGCAAGTGCCGCCGCATCGAAGGCCAGGGCGATCACTTCGGCCGCCGCGGCGGCGTCGCGGAGGTAGTTGTCGCCGCTGCCGGCGCCGCCGGAGAAAGCGCCCCACTCCTCGGAAAAGCCGTCGATCGCGTCGCCCGAGTTGGCGGCGACGACTTCATTCGCAGCGGTCGAGCCTTGGGAGAGCGACTGGTTCACCTGAGAGGCGAAGGTGCGCCAGATCGAGGCCGCTTCAAAGAGCTTGTCCTCGTCGGCACCCGGCCAGTTGAAGCCCAGGAGATCCAGAACCCAGCTGACCTCACCCGGCAGCGTCAGTGACACAGTGATCGTCCCCCGTGCAGTGGTATCCATTACCGAGCGGAATGGAGAAGGAGAGGTGGAGAAGGAGAAATGGAGAGAGAGGGGGTGGAGAAGAGAGGTAGTGAAGAGAGGGCTGAGCGAGGTGGTGCTGTGAGTGCGCTTGCCTCGGCTGGGGGCGGAGGCGTGTATCAGACCTGTGGGCGGCCTACGGCGCTTATGGTGTGCATGCCCTGCTGGTCGGAGTCGGCGTATGTCCGCGCCATGGTCTGGAGTTTTTCGCCGATGTCCTCGAGGCGTTTGCCGAGGGATTCCATCGAGGTGAACATGCCCTGGGAGATGGGGGTGTAGACCGTCTCGAAGACGACGCCGAAGTCGCATTCGGCCCAGGGGTCTTTGAGGGCGTCGAGGTCGTCCTGCAGCCTTTTCGCTGCCTTGGAGAAGTCGCTGCCGATGGTGGCGAACGCATCGCCTTGAGCCCTCAGTACGTCGGGATCGACGTCAAAGGCCTTGCCTGCCATAGCTGCCCCCGTTTATTGCAGTGTCCTGCGTCACATGCGACACGTCTTATAGTCCCATATTGGGCAATCTGGACGCGGGCATGCCAAGGGGGAGTGGGGGCGGGGGCGGCGTTCATTTCGCCGTCGTGGTTCAGGTCGATGCCGGTTCGACTTCGCCTGGATTGTGGGAAATTGGGCTGACGGGTGCGGCGCTTCGTGAGCCTCCGGGAAGGCCTGGACGGCCGCTGGTGCCCGCCTGATCAAGGGGCTCGACGTCAACGGCGTGCGTTGTGGAGGCGACCGTAAGGGTGAGCGCAGTAGGTTGACGGCGTCGGGGCGTACGGCCCGTCCGGTCGTCAAACCTCACCCGAAGCGCCATGACTTGGGCAAGACCCGGCATCCCTGCCCACAGACGATCAACGGTCCCGTAGCATTCCGGCTCATGGACGCACCCGCCGATGAGCAGTCATTTTCCGAGGATCACGCAGGGCTGACACCTCGTCAGGCGCGGCGAATACGCATCGTCCTGGCCTCGGTCCTGATGGGCGCGATGGCGCTGGTGCTGGTGATCCGGCTGGCGTCCCGTACATCGGTGCTGGTGGTCGGGGTGTACGGAGCGGCGCTGGTGCTCTGCGGCATTGTGATCGAGCTCAGCCGGAACGGGCGTACCCGGCTGGGTACCTGGATGCTGGGGATCGGCCTGGCGGCGGCGCTGGCCGCGGACTGGTTGCTGCTGCCCTGACGCGACGCGGGTGCCGGCCATGAGGCCCGACCCCACCCCACGCGGTCTTGATCCCACCCCGCGCAATGCCGCGCCGCGCAACGGGCAGACAGGCGCGGGGGCCCACGCCGCAGCCGAGCCCCCTCACCTTCCTCAGAACAATCCGTGCCACATCTGCTCAATGATGAGCGACCACCAGTTGCCCTCATCGTCCAGCGCCCATGAGTCGATCGCCGCGATCTGCTCCTGGAAGCCGGCCACCGCCGTGCCCGCCGCGTACGGGTCCAGGCCCTGCATCTGCTGCCGGGTGGTCGCCAGGAGGGCGAGCGAGCGCAGATACGCGGCGAGGGTGCGGTTGACGAAGCGGCCGCCGCCGGAGGTCGGCTGGACCGCCCAGACGGTGCCGATCAGGCTCTGGTTGTCCTCGGGGGCCACGCACTGCACGGCCATCGTGTAGAGGCCGTCGCTGCCGAAGCGGACATAGCCGGCCAGGGTCTCGAGGGTCTCCTCGCGGGCCTCCGTCCCCGTCTGCCGCAGAGAGGTGGCCACGTCGGTGAACAGGCCGCCGGCGGGCGCGGCGTCGATCCGGTCGGCGGTGAAGAAGTACGGGACCTCGGCCGGCAGGCCTGCCCAGGTCAGGGTCTTCTTCGTGGCGTCGGGGAACGGGGCGGCGGCGGTGTCGTCGGCGTCGGGGCGGTACACACCCTGGGGGCCGAACACCTCCGTGAGGTGCTTGCCGAGCGCCACATCGCGCAGGGCCGGCGCGGCCTCGACGCGCTCCGGCACCGGCAGCCGGTGCGGCCGCGGCGGCGCCTGCTGCCCCGCGATCTGGTGCATCATCTCGACGTGCCGCAGCAGCCCGGCGATCCCCTCGGCGCGCTCCTCGGGCCGCATGCCGTAGCCCTCGGTGCAGGAGAACTGGGCGTTGGGGAAGGCCCGGAAGATGAAGTCGCCGGGGTAGCCGCCGGGCAGCAGCGCGGGGCGCAGGTCGCTGTGCACCGCGCGGACGTCCTCGCCGCGGACGCCGAGCCGCTGGAGCTCGGCGGAGACCTGGTACTCGACGGGCGGCAGGCCGGGGCCCGAGACCCGTACGAGGCTGGTCTCCTCGCCGGTGGCGGGGTCGTTGTAGGTGGCGACGGCGGTGTTGCCGGGGCCGGTGACCGGCGGCTGGGCAGCGGCGGCCGCAGCGCCCGCGCCGTGCTTCTGCTGGTACATCCGCACGACCTCGTCGACCGGTACGGACGGCCAGACCGTCAGCTCGCCGGACGCGCGGTCCACGACGCCGCACGCGGTGCCGATCTCGGCGGGCGGGCGCCGCTGCCCGGTCTGCGGGTCGACCTCCGGAGGCGGCGGTACGGCCCACACCACCCAGCCGAGGTCGAACTCCTGCATGGCCACCTCGCGCGGCGGGCCCTGGTGGCCCTCGGGGTTGAGCCAGCGGGCGGCGGTGGCGTGTGCCTGCGCCTGGGTGATCACGAGTGGTCTCCTTCGAGGCCGGTGGAAGCGTCGGAGTCGGGGGAGCCGGCACGCTGGGCCGGCACGTCGGCCGCCGCAGAAGCGGCGGCGGGGTCGGGCGCGAGGATCTGCCGGGCGGTCACACCGCGCTCCGTGGCGACGACGAGGACGCCGTCCGGCGAGAGATCGGCGCCGGTGAACGGGGTGTCGGAGATCAGCGCCGTCACCACCTCCTGGCTCTGCCGCGCCCACACCCGCAGATAGTCGGCACCCCGGCTGAAGCCGAGCGGCGCGGCCTCCAGCGCCTCCGGCGAGGGCCGCAGCACCTGCGCCGGGTCGGCGTCGACGTACTCGGGCCGCAGCAGGTCGTGCAGGAGCACGGCCGGGCCGCCCTCTTCGCCCCCTGCCGGACGGGAGCCGGGCGTGCCCTCCGGTACGAGGAAGGCCGCCACCTGACGCGGCCCGGACGACTCCTCGGCGCCCTCCGCCGGCAGGGACCCCGTCGTCACCGCGCCCACCCCGGCGAGCGGCACGCTCCACAGGGTGCGCCACGGCAGCGCGAACCCGAGCGAGTGCAGCGCCTCCGCGTACGGGGCCAGCCCGTCCTCGACGAACGCGGACTCCAGCATCGCCGCCCGCATGTCCACCGGCGCCTGGGAGCGGGTGATCAGCGGAGCGGTCCGCAGATACGTATGGCCCGGCGCGTCCAGCTTCTCGAGCGGTACGGCCTCCACGGCGGACCGCAGCGTCACCGGGTCGGCATGCGCGAACAGGCCCGGATCGGTGAGGAGCCGGGGGAGCAGACCGGCCTCGAGGGTGTGCGCCGCGAGGTGGTCGCGGATGTACGGATCGGCCTTCGCCCAGTTCTGCTCGGGCACCGCCTCCAGCAGCGCCATGGCGATCTCGGTCTGGGCCTCGCGGACGTCGGGGAGGCCGGCGCGGATCTCCTCGGCGATCCCTGGGTGCATCAGGCGCAGCAGCGTACGGCCGCCGGCGGAGGCGTCCTCGGAATCCCCGTCCGCGTCCGCCGCCACCTCGACCGGTTCGATGAACGGCGCGGCCAGCAGCATGCCGTCCGCGATGTCCTGGCTCATGTCCCGCCCGGCCACCGCACTGGACAGCATGCTCAGCAGCTCGACCGGAAGCCCCTTGCCCTCGGCGAACGCCAGCGGCGCCAGGATCAGCCGCAGCGTCTCCGGCTCGGCCCCCAGGCGGCGGGCGTGCAGATCCAGCGCCTCGCCGACGTCGGCCGGCAGCTGGGACTCGTCGGCCGGGTCGAAGCCTTCGGGCTGCATGAGCAGCGACTGCACGGCCAGCTGTACGGTCAGCGGGCTGGTGCCCGCGCGCCGGGCCATCGCCTCGGCGAGCGCGCGGCGGGCGGCCGGATCGGTGGTGTACGGGAGCTCGGGCGCCCCGAAGTCGGGGTCGAGCGCGGTCGTGGCGTGCAGCAGCAGGCCCTCGGGGTCGGCCCACTCGGGCTCGTCGAGGTCGATGATCTGCGCCTGCCCGGGCTGCAGCGACCCGGCCAGCTCGGCGGCCAGCTCGCGCGGCACATCGGCGAGCAGCTGAACCGTTTCGGTGGCGGCGAGCGGCTTGAGGACGTCCTGTACGAGGCGGGCCGGCTCGTTCGCGCCCCGTACTGGACCGGCCCTGTCGACATCGGGCACCACGATCGTCACCGGCTCCTCGAGCGCGGCCAGTTCGGTGAAGATGTCGACGGCGCGGGTGGCCCGCAGCCCGAAGTGGTCGGCGATCAGCCACTGGAACTGAGCAGCCGTGAGGAGGGCGGGGCTCGGCACGGTCGGCGGCGGAAGGTCCGGGGGGACGGTCGCCGGATCCAGGTCGTCCAGCGGCAGCTGCTTGCGGAACTCGGGATCGCACAGCATCAGAAAGCCGCGGAGCAGCCGCGAACACCCGCTGCCCTGGCTTCCGGTGAGCACGATGACGCGGGGCGCACCGGGCCACCGCATCCGCCAGGCCGCGAGCGCGCGGAGCGCGGCGGTACGGCCGCCGATGAACGGATGCGGCTCGTATGCGGCCCGTATGGCGTTGCCTTCGTCTGAGGCGCTCATGACTTCCTCGTCCCCCATCAATCCCGCCCTCCACTGCCGTGGATTCCTGCGTTCATCCGGCGCGTCGCACTGCCGCGTCGTTCCGTGCTTTTCTTTGCTCGATCTTATGATCCGGGGCGGCCGCGCGGGCCCGCCGGGGCCCGGCTGTTCCGGAACCGGAACATGCAGGCCGGGGATGGTGGGGGGTGGGAGAAAGAGAGCGGGGTCAGCCCCGGTGGCCGTGGCCGCCGCGCCGCGGCGCGGTGACGATGTTGCCGGAGGGGCCGTCGCGCTCGGCGCGCTCCTGGGCCTCCTTCTCCTCCTGCTCGTGCTGCCACTTGGTGAACTGCTCGCGCGAGGCCTCGCGCTCCGCCACCGTCTGGTTCTCCGCCGCCCGCTGGATCTCGCCCATCCGGTCGCCCAGCGCCTCCATGTAGCGAGGCGTCTCGATGGCGTCCTTCATGCCCATCCGACCGGAGAGCACCTCCCGGGCCATCTCCTGGAGCCCGCCGCCCACATTGGGGTTGTCCGCCAGCGTCTTGAGGGCCTTGCGCAGCCGGTGCGCCTGCTCCGGGTCCGCGGCGACGTCCATCAGGTCCTCGTCCTCGATCTGCCGCTCATTGCTCATCTGGATCCCCCTTGGAGTATGTGGCGTGGTGGCACAGCCACCCCGTGTGCGGCACCGGAAACCCCGTGTGCCGCACCGGCGCCTCGAGTGTAATGACCGGTGTGAACAGGGCGTCAAGGCGGGGTTGTCGGTATTGCCGGGTATTGCTCCGTATGTATTCCGCAGTGCGCCGGGCGGCCGCTCCCCAGTGGGCTCCGGCGCTATTGCCGGTGTGCTAGACCTGAGAAGAAGTACAGCGGCCAGCTGCTATTCAATTCGGGGAGAAATGATGTCCGACGAAGTCCGGCTCAGTTCGGAGGAGTTGCACAAGCTCGGTGCGACCTTCGAGACACGCGCGGAAGAACTGAGCCGGCAGCTCGCGGCATTCAGACGGAGGGCGGACGCCGAGGCGCTGCACGACGGTTTCCGCAGCCGCGAGGAGGCCCGCATGCACCTCGAGCGGTACGAGCAGGCGGAGGAGGCCCTCCTCCTGCTGCAGGAGCGGCTCGCCGAGGTCGGCGGCGGCATCAAGGAGACCGCCGCGAACGCGCAGGCGGCCGAGGAAGAGCTGGTCGAGATGATGCGGAGCGTCAAGTGAGCGAGCGGCGCAATCCCGAGGCACTGCACGAAGCGGCGGCCGGCTGGCGGGACATGGGCAAACATCTCGACGGCCTCGTGGAGGAGCTGGACCGGCACGTCGGCAACGCCGCCGCGGCCCACTGGCAGGGCCCGGCGGGCGAGGCGTTCGCCGGGGAGTGGCACCGGCTCAAGCGCTCCGTCGACGACTCGCTGCCGGCCTTCGAACTGGCCGCCGCGGACCTGGAGCTGGCAGCCGCACAGCCCGCAGAGAAGGACAGTACGGACGGCGGCGGGGACCACGGCTCGAACGGCTCCGCGAGCTCCTCCGGCGGCCAGCAGTCCGGCACCAACTTCGCCTATGGCTTCATGGCGCTCGGCCAGCTCGCCAACGGTCTCGGCGGCGCGTTCCGCAAGCGCGGCGGCGGCGGGGGCGGCGGCCAGCGGGGGCCGGCGGCAACGCACCGGTGGGAGGGCTCCACCGCGGTGCACGGGCCCGACCCCTTCGGGGCGCAGAACGGCGGGGGGAAGGCGCGCGGCGGCGAGAACATCGCCAAGGGCGCGCGGACGGACCCGGCCGCGGCGGCCGAACAGGCGGCCAAGGACAGCAAGGATGCGAAGGCCACGGAATCGAAGGCCACGGACGCGAAGCCGGCAAAGGCCTCCACGTCCGAGCCGCCGGCCTCCGGCACCTTCGGCTGACCCGGACCGGCAGGCCGTAGCTCGGCCCACTGCAGAAACGGCGGTGGGGCGCCCCTCCTGAGAGGGACGCCCCACCGTCGTTGTCCGTGTGGCCGGTCAGCCGCTCTGCGGCGGCAGCCAGCCCGTCTGGACCAGCTGCGCACCACGCTTACGCGTAATGAACGTCGCCCGTCCAGGCGTCAGGTTCTGCCCCTTTATGTTGCCCATCAGCGGACCCTCACCCGGGTCGGCGGAAAGGATCAGACCCTGCGCACCGAGTTCCTTGGTGCGCTGCATCACGGGCTCGAACGAGGACCGTCCGGCACCCGAGGAACTGCGCGAGATGATCAGGCGCAGACCCAGGTCACGGGCGAACGGCAGGTACTCCAGCAGCGGCTGCAGCGGGTTGCCGCTGCTGGTGGCCACCAGGTCGTAGTCGTCCACGATCACGAACGCGTCCGGCAGGTCGTACCAGCTGCGGTTGCGCAGCTGCTCCGGCGTGACGTCCGGTCCCGGCATCCGTCGGCCCAGCGAACCGGCCAGACCGCTGATGACCTCCTGCAGCTGCGGACCCGCGGCGCAGTACTTGTAGAGATGGCTCTCCGGAATCTCCCCGAGGTGCGCACGCCGGAAGTCGGAGACGACCAGGAGCGCCTTGTCGGAGGGGTACCGCTCCGCGATCTGCTTGGCGATCAGACGCAGCAGCGACGACTTGCCCGACTCGCTCTCGCCGTAGATGACCAGCAGCGGGTCGGTCTCGAAGTCGATGAACGCCGGCGACAGCGTCATCTCGTCGACACCGATCGCGATGCCGTGCTCCGGGTAGTCGCTGCCCTTGGGCAGCTCGTTGACGTGCAGCATCGTCGGCAGCATCCGCACCGCCGGGGCGGGCTCGCCCTGCCAGTTCTCGCTGACCGTCTGGACCAGGTTCGCGACGCCGTCGCTGATCGTCTCCGGGTCGGACATACCGTCCAGCCGCGGCAGCGCCGCCAGGAAGTCCAGCTTGTCGGGCGACAGACCGCGACCGGGCTTGCCCATCGGGACGTTCTCCGCGCGCTTGCGGTCGAACTCCGACTCCATGGCGTCACCCAGGCGCAGCTCCACACGGTTGAGGAGCTGGTCGCGCAGCGCGGGCCGCACCTCGGTGTAGCGCGAACCGGCGATGATCAGGTGGACACCGAAACCGAGACCCCGGCCGGCGATGTCCAGGATCACCGGGTCGAGCTGCTCGTAGTCGGTCTTGAACGTCGCCCAGCCGTCGATGATGAGGAAGACATCGCCCCACTTCTCGTCGGGGAAGGCGCCCGCGGCACGCCGCTGGCGGTAGGTCCCGATGGAGTCGATGCTGTTGGAGCGGAAGAACTCCTCGCGCTCGTTGAGGATGCCGACGACCTCGGAGACCGTACGGCGCACCTTCTCGGCGTCCAGACGCGAGGCGACACCGCCGACGTGCGGCAGCCCCTCCATCGTCAGCATGCCGCCGCCACCGAAGTCGAGGCAGTAGAACTGCACCTCGGCCGGGGTGTGGGTGAGCGCGAACGCGGCGATCGCGGACCGGATCAGCGTGGACTTACCGGACTGCGGACCACCCACGACCAGGCCGTGACCGGCACCGGCGGAGAAGTCCAGGTACATCACGTCACGCCGCTGCTCGAACGGCTTGTCCACCAGCGCGACCGGCACCACGAGCTTGCCGAGCGCGGTGTACTCCGGCGCGTGGACACCCCGCTCGGGAGTGACCGCGAGCGTCGGCAGCAGCTGGTTGACCGTGGGCGGCTCCTCCAGCGGCGGCAGCCACACCTGGTGCGCCGGCGGGCCCTGGCCCTGCATGCGCTGGACGATGACGTCCAGCACGGTGTCGGCGAGCGCGTCGTCCTGCCGCTCGACCTCCGGCTCGACCTCGACGGGCTCCTCGATGATCTGCTCGACCACGGGGGCCGCCGTGAACGGCACCGGAAGCCGGCTCGTACGGCTGCCACCGCCGCCACCGCCTGCACCGGGGCCGTGGTAGGCACCCGAGACGTACGCGGCCTTGAACTGGACCATCGTCTCGGTGTCGTACTTCAGGATGCCGGAACCGGGAACGTTCGGCAGGTGGTAGGCGTCCGGCACACCGATCGCGGTCCGCGACTCGGCCGCGGAGAAGGTGCGCAGACCCAGCCGGTAGGACAGGAAGGTGTCCAGACCGCGCAGCTTGCCCTCTTCCAGGCGCTGCGAGGCGAGCAGCATGTGCACACCCATCGATCGGCCGATCCGGCCGATCTGGATGAACATGTCGATGAAGTCGGGCTTGGCGGTCAGCAGCTCGGAGAACTCGTCGAGCACCATCACCAGCGACGGCAGCGGATCCAGCGGCGCACCTGCGGCACGCGCCTTCTCGTAGTCGGTGATGTTGGCGTAGTTGCCCGCCGAACGCAGCAGCTCCTGACGGCGCTGGAGCTCACCGGTGATGGAGTCCCGCATACGGTCGATCAGCGTGACGTCCTCACCGAGGTTGGTGATGACCGCCGCGACGTGCGGCATCTCCGACATACCGGTGAAGGTGGCGCCACCCTTGAAGTCCGCGAGGATGAAGTTCAGCGTCTCCGAGGAGTGCGTGACGGCGAGGGCGAGCACCAGGGTGCGCAGCACCTCGGACTTACCGGAACCGGTCGCACCGACACACAGACCGTGCGGGCCCATGCCCTCCTGCGAGGCCTCCTTGATGTCGAGCATGACGGGCTGGCCGTCCTTGTCGACACCGATCGGCACCCGCAGCCGCTCGTGCAGCGTCCGCGGCCGCCAGGTGCGCTGCACATCGACGGAACCGGCGTCACCGATGTTCATCAGGTCGGTGAAGTCCAGGTTCGACAGCAGCGGTTCCTCGCCGTCCGCACCGGAGCCCGCCCGCAGCGGGGCCAGCTGGCGCGCCAGCGCCTCCGCCTCAGGGATCGACAGGGTGTCGCAGGAGCCGTTGTAGACCGCACCGCTCGCCGACTCCAGCACCATCTTGCCCGGCCACACCTGTACGGCCAGACCACCGCGGATCTCGTCCAGGTCGCCCGGCACGATCTCCAGGATCGTGACGCCCTGCAGGCCCTCGGCCCCGGCGATCACCGAGTCCATCGGGACATCGCCGGCGTCCAGCACGATCACCACATGCGGGGAGTCGACCACCGCAGGGCCCTGCGGGCTGAACCGCCCGCGGCCCTCCAGGTCGTCCGTCAGCAGCTCCTCGATCTCCCCGAGGTCACCGACGACCAGCCGGCGACTGCCCGCGCCGTCCGTGCTCTTGTGCTGGACCTGCGGCAGCCACTTCGTCCACTCCCACTCCGCCTGCGCACCCGGCGCGGCGACCACCGCAATCACCAGGTCCTCCGGCGAGTGCAGGGTGCACAGCTGGGCGACGATGGCGCGCGAGGAGCCGTAGACCGTGTCCGGGTCACCCGAGACGGTCAGGTGGTAGAAGGCACGCAGCGAGACCGCCAGCGGCAGGTCCTCCAACTGGCCGTGCTTGTCCAGGAACTCCTTCATCGCATGCGCGGTGAGCGGCTCCAGCTCATCGACCGGGGCGGTCTCCGGAGCCTTCAGGGGAGTGGCCAGCTGCTGCGGCCCCAGCCCCAGACGTACTTGCGCGAAGTCCGGATCGTTCGCCCGGCGTTCCCACACCCGCTTGCCCTCGGCCACGATCGACCACAGCTGGCCCGGGTCGGGGTGGATGTAGAGCTGGGCGTCCCGCTGCTTGCGGGCGGTACGGCGTACCTCTTTGCGCTTTTGCGCAAGGTACTTGAGGTAGTCCTGGCGCTCCTGGAGCATCTGTCCGGAAGGACCCTGGCGCGATTTGACGATCTGCACGATCGCCATCGCCAGGGTGGAGGCCACCATGAATCCGCCCATGATCTTCATGAACGGCTGGTTGCCCATGAACAGGAAGCCCGCCGACGACGCCATGCCCATCATGGGCATCAGCGACATCAGCATGTTCTCCGACTCGCCCTCGCGGGGAAGCTCGGGAGGGGCCTCCAGTGTCACCTCCTCCGCGGGTACTTCAGGTGGCAGCGCGCGGGGCGGGCGCTTGACGATGACAACGCTCACCGAGGCATCAGTCCTTCATGCATCTCGCAGTCTCGGACCGCCCCCGTTGGTTTGACGGTCCCCCGGGCACAAGTCCTTGGCCCGACGCAGGCGTTGATCCTACTGTTACGGGTCAAGTGATGGGGTGGGTGGGGCAGCCCCCTGATCGGACGGTACGCTGACGCACCGCGAGCGTGCCACAGCCCCGTGGAGACGGCTTTATATATAGGGCGCGTGACGCGACAAAACGCCCAACGGATAGGGGGAACCGCCAGGTGAGCACGAGCACTGGCACCGGCTTTTGCCGGGTCACAGTCGCCGCGCCGGATGCACGGATCGACGTGGCTCTACCGGAGGACGTCGCACTCGTCGACATTTATCCGGAGATCCTGCGGCTCTCCGGGCAGTCCCAGGCCGAGGGCGCTCCAACCGGCTATCACCTCGTACGCCGCGACGGCACGGTACTTGATGCCGGACAGTCGCTCGCGCAGCAGCAGATCCTCGACGGCGACCTTCTTCTTCTGAAGCCGTTCGCCGAGTCGCTGCCGCTCCCGGTCTTCGACGATGTCTCCGACGCCGTCGCCTCCGCGGTCAAGCAGAACCGCAGCCGCTGGAGCGACGACCTGATGAACATCGTCGGCCTGACCGCCGGCGTCCTGCTGCTCACCATGATGGCGTTCGTGCTGTGGGTCTCGAACCCGGTCCAGCACCGCGATATGCACAGCCTGCCCGGCATCATCGCCGGTGTCACCGGCATCGTCCTGGTCGCCCTGGCCGGCGTCCGCGCCCGCGTCTACGACGACCACGGCTCCTCCATCGCCCTCGGTCTCGCGGCCCTGCCGCATCTGCTGATCGCGGGCTCCGGCATCTTCCCGCCCGACGAGGGCCACGGCCCGGGCCGCCTCCAGCTCCTCGTCGGGTGTGTGACCGTACTGATCGCCTCCGTACTGCTGGTGGTCCTGCTGCCGCGCGGTGACGCCCCCTTCGTGGCGGCCGCGTTCCTGTCCTCCGTCGGCACCCTGGCCGTCTTCGCGGCGATCCTCACCAATGCCCAGGGACGCGAGGTCGCCGCCGTCACCGCCGTCGTCTCCATCGCGATGGTCGCCTGGCTCCCCGGACTCTCCGCCCGCTTCGCCCGGCTGCCCATCGGCTACAAGTCGCCCGACCAGATCGCCCGCGGTTACGACGGCGACCGCGCCTCCGAGACCGAGTCGGTCGACTTCGTCAAGATCGGCAACCAGGCCAAGCGCGGCCACGAGCTGCTCCTCGGCCTCGTCGCCGGCTGCGCCGCCCTCGTCGTCGGCTCCGCCGGTATCGTCCTCGGCTTCGCCGACAACACGTGGGCCCAGCTGCTGGCCCTGGCCGCCGGCATCACGATCATGCTCCGCGCCCGGCTCTTCGACTACACCGCGCAGGTCGCCTGCCTGACCATCGCCGGCATCCTGACGATCGTCCTGCTGATCCTGGGCATCGCGCTGAACCCGCCGGAGGAGATCTTCGTCGATCTCGTCAAGTTCGACGACTCGGGCCCGCTCAACATCCACACGGTCTGGTTCTCCTCCAGCATCGCGGTGGGCGCCGCCGTCCTCGTCGGCGTCGGCCTGATCGTCCCGCGCAAGGGCGTCACCCCCTTCTGGGGCCGGATCTTCGACATCTTCGACGGTCTGATCCTGCTGTCCCTGGTCCCGCTGTGCCTCGCGGTCCTGGACGTGTACGCCGCCGTGCGCTCCCTGACCGTTTAGCGACGGTCACCCGCTCCGCCGCGGCCCCCCGACCACCCGGTCGGGGGGCCGTTTCGTTGCTGGTACGCTGTGTGACGGTCCGCTCGAGTCATCCAAGATTCCCTGTGACGTAAACCAGGGGCGCTCAAGGACCAGAAACCAAGGAGTACCGCGTGTCGCTCGACGCCGCTACGAAGAAGCAGATCATGGCCGAGTTCGCCACCAAGGAGGGTGACACCGGTTCCCCCGAGGTTCAGGTCGCGATGCTCTCCCGCCGGATCTCGGACCTGACCGAGCACCTCAAGACCCACAAGCACGACCACCACTCCCGCCGTGGTCTGCTGCTGCTGGTCGGCCAGCGTCGCCGCCTGCTGCAGTACCTGGCCAAGAAGGACATCACGCGCTTCCGTGCGCTGGTCGAGCGCCTCGGCATCCGCCGTGGTGCGGCGGGCGCCAAGTAAGACGCCGTAAAGGGAGCGGTTCCCACCGGGGGCCGCTCCCTTTGCCGTACGCGCCGGACACGCTCGCCATCCCGTGGTGGGCGGAAGCTTTGTAGTCTGGTGCCATATCGCAATAGCGAACGCAGGGGAGCGCCACCTGGCCGCCGGTCCTCGGTAGTGGCCCCCGGAGATCTCCGGGTGCTTCGATCGAAGACCGGCCCGTCCGGCGCTCCGCCGCAGAAGGTCCGCTGCCACACGGGCAACGGACGCAGACGAGGAGATATTCCTGGTGGAGAACGAGACCCACTACGCCGAGGCCGTTATCGACAACGGTTCCTTCGGCACCCGCACCATCCGCTTCGAGACGGGCCGCCTGGCCAAGCAGGCCGCCGGTTCCGCCGTGGCGTACCTGGACGACGACACCATGGTGCTGTCGGCCACCTCCGCTTCCAAGACCCCGAAGGACCAGCTGGACTTCTTCCCGCTGACCGTCGACGTCGAGGAGCGGATGTACGCAGCCGGGAAGATCCCCGGCTCCTTCTTCCGCCGTGAGGGCCGTCCCTCCGAGGACGCCGTCCTCACCTGCCGGCTGATCGACCGGCCGCTGCGCCCCTCCTTCAAGAAGGGCCTGCGCAACGAGATCCAGATCGTTGAGACGATCATGGCGCTCAACCCCGACCACCTCTACGACGTGGTCGCCATCAACGCCGCCTCCTGCTCCACGCAGCTGGCCGGTCTGCCCTTCTCCGGCCCGATCGGCGGCACCCGTGTCGCGCTGATCAAGGGCCAGTGGGTCGCCTTCCCGACCCACACCGAGCTCGAGGACGCCGTCTTCGACATGGTCGTGGCCGGCCGGGTCCTCCCGGACGGCGACGTCGCGATCATGATGGTCGAGGCCGAGGCCACCGAGAAGACCATCCAGCTGGTCAAGGACGGCGCCGAGGCCCCGACCGAAGAGGTCGTCGCCGCCGGTCTCGAGGCTGCCAAGCCGTTCATCAAGGTCCTGTGCAGGGCCCAGTCGGACCTCGCCGCCAAGGCCGCCAAGCCCACCGGCGAGTTCCCGGTGTTCCTCGACCACCAGGACGACGTCCTGGAGGCGCTGACCGCCGCCGTCAAGGACGAGCTCGCCCAGGCGCTCACCATCGCCGGCAAGCAGGACCGCGAGGCCGAGCTGGACCGCGTCAAGGCGGTGGCCGCCGAGAAGCTGCTCCCGCAGTTCGAGGGCCGCGAGCGCGAGATCTCCGCCGCCTACCGTTCGCTGACCAAGTCCCTGGTCCGCGAGCGCGTCATCAAGGACAAGGTCCGCATCGACGGCCGCGGCGTCACGGACATCCGTACGCTCGCCGCCGAGGTCGAGGCGATCCCGCGGGTGCACGGCTCCGCCCTGTTCGAGCGTGGCGAGACCCAGATCCTGGGCGTCACCACCCTGAACATGCTCCGCATGGAGCAGCAGCTGGACACCCTTTCCCCGGTGACCCGCAAGCGCTACATGCACAACTACAACTTCCCGCCGTACTCCGTCGGTGAGACCGGCCGCGTGGGCTCGCCCAAGCGCCGCGAGATCGGCCACGGTGCGCTCGCCGAGCGCGCCATCGTGCCGGTGCTGCCGACCCGCGAGGAGTTCCCGTACGCGATCCGTCAGGTCTCCGAGGCGCTGGGCTCCAACGGCTCGACGTCCATGGGCTCGGTCTGCGCCTCGACCATGTCGCTGCTGAACGCCGGTGTGCCCCTCAAGGCCCCGGTCGCCGGTATCGCCATGGGCCTGATCTCCCAGGAGATCGACGGCCAGACCCACTACGTCGCCCTCACCGACATCCTCGGTGCGGAGGACGCCTTCGGTGACATGGACTTCAAGGTCGCCGGCACCAAGCAGTTCGTCACCGCGCTGCAGCTCGACACCAAGCTCGACGGCATCCCCGCCTCGGTCCTGGCCGCCGCGCTGAAGCAGGCCCGCGACGCCCGTCTGCACATCCTGGATGTCATGACGGAGGCCATCGACACCCCGGACGAGATGTCCCCCAACGCCCCGCGGATCATCACCGTCAAGATCCCGGTGGACAAGATCGGTGAGGTCATCGGCCCCAAGGGCAAGATGATCAACCAGATCCAGGAGGACACCGGCGCCGACATCACGATCGAGGACGACGGCACCATCTACATCGGTGCCTCCGACGGCCCGGCCGCTGAGGCCGCCCGCGCCACGATCAACGGCATCGCCAACCCGACCATGCCGGAGGTCGGCGAGCGCTACCTGGGCACGGTCGTCAAGACCACCACCTTCGGTGCGTTTGTCTCCCTGCTCCCGGGCAAGGACGGCCTGCTGCACATCTCGCAGATCCGCAAGCTCGCCGGTGGCAAGCGCGTGGAGAACGTCGAGGACGTGCTCGCGGTCGGCGCCAAGGTCCAGGTCGAGATCGCCGAGATCGACCAGCGCGGCAAGCTCTCGCTGATCCCCGTCATCGAGGGTGAAGAGGGCGACGACAAGAAGGACGACGCTGCCCAGTGACGTCCCGTAGCTCACAGGCGACGGCCCGCACCTCTTCGGAGGGGCGGGCCGTCGCCCGTACCCAAACGCTTCTCAAGGGCACCGCGGGCGCCGGCACGGTCCGCCGGACCACCCTCCCCGGCGGTCTGCGCATCGTCACCGAGACCCTGCCGTCGGTCCGCTCGGTCACCTTCGGTATCTGGGCCCACGTCGGCTCCCGCGACGAGACCCCGTCCCTCAACGGCGCCACCCACTACCTCGAGCATCTGCTCTTCAAGGGCACCGAACGGCGCAGCGCGCTGGACATCTCCGCCGCCATCGACGCGGTCGGCGGCGAGATGAACGCCTTCACCGCGAAGGAATACACCTGCTACTACGCGCGGGTGCTGGACGCGGACCTGCCGCTCGCCATCGACGTGGTGTGCGACATGCTCACCGGCTCGCTGATCGAGGCCGAGGACGTGGACGCCGAACGCGGCGTCATCCTCGAAGAAATCGCGATGACCGAGGACGACCCCGGCGACTGCGTCCACGACCTGTTCGCGCACACCATGCTCGGCGACACCCCGCTCGGCCGCCCGGTCCTGGGCACCGTCGACACCGTCAACGCCCTCACCCCCGAGCGCATCCGCCGCTTCTACAAGAAGCACTACGACCCCACCCACCTCGTCGTCACCGCCGCGGGCAACATCGACCACGCCAAGGTCGTCCGCCTCGTCCGCCGCGCCTTCGAGCGGGCCGGGGCCCTGGACCGTACGGATGCCGCGCCGATCGCCCCGCGCGCCGGCGCCCGCGCCATCCGCACCACCGGCCGCGTCGCACACCTCAACCGCAGGACCGAGCAGGCGCATGTCATCCTCGGCGTGCCCGGGATGTCCCGTACGGACGACCGGCGCTGGGCCATGGGCGTCCTGAACACCGCCCTCGGCGGCGGTATGTCCTCGCGTCTCTTCCAGGAGGTCCGCGAGAAGCGCGGCCTGGCCTACAGCGTGTACTCGTACACCTCGGGCTTCGCCGACTGCGGACTGTTCGGCGTCTATGCGGGCTGCCGCCCCAACCAGGTGCACGACGTCCTCAAGATCTGCCGCGAGCAGCTCGACCAGGTGGCGGCCGAAAGCCTCACCGACGACGAGATCCATCGCGCGATCGGCCAGCTCCGCGGCTCCACCGTCCTCGGCCTGGAGGACACCGGCGCGCTCATGCACCGCATCGGCAAGAGTGAGCTGTGCTGGGGAGAGCAGATGTCGGTCGACGAGATGCTCGCCCGGATAGCCGCCGTCACCCCCGATGAGGTACGCGAGGTGGCCCGCGACGTCCTGGGCGCACGACCCTCGCTGTCCGTCATCGGCCCGCTGAACGACCGGCAGGCGGCCCGTCTGGACGACGCCGTCGCCTGACCGACGTACCACCTAGAGAGAGCTGGAAACGATGAGCAAGCTGCGCGTGGCCGTCCTGGGCGCCAAGGGGCGCATCGGCTCCGAAGCCGTACGGGCCGTCGAGGCCGCCGAGGACATGGAGCTGGTCGCGGCCCTGGGCCGGGGCGACAAGCTGGAGACCCTGGTCGAGGCCGACGCCCAGGTCGTGGTCGAACTGACCAACCCGGGCGCGGTCATGGGCAACCTCGACTTCTGCCTGCGGCACGGCATCCACGCCGTGGTCGGGACGACCGGCTGGACCGACGACCGCCTCGCGCAGCTGCGCACCTCGCTCGCCGCCTCCCCGGAGGCGGGGGTGCTCATCGCCCCGAACTTCTCCATCGGCGCGGTGCTGACCATGCAGTTCGCTCAGCAGGCGGCCCGCTTCTTCGAGTCCGTCGAGGTCATCGAGCTGCACCACCCGAACAAGGCGGACGCTCCGTCCGGTACAGCGGCCCGTACGGCCCAGCTGATCGCCGCGGCCCGCCAGAAGGCGGGCAGCGCGCCCCAGCCGGACGCCACGGCCACGGCCCTGGACGGCGCCCGCGGCGCGGACGTCGACGGCATCCCCGTCCACTCCGTACGGCTGCGCGGCCTGCTGGCACACCAGGAGGTGCTGCTCGGCGGCGAGGGCGAGACCCTCACCATCCGCCACGACTCCCTCCACCACAGCAGCTTCATGCCGGGCATCCTGCTCGGTGTGCGCCGCGTGGTGACCACCCCGGGCCTGACCGTGGGCCTGGAAAACTTCCTCGACCTGGGCTGACGGGCGATCCCACCGTGCGCGCAAAGATCACCTATTTCGTCCTGGCGGCCGTCCTCGTCGTCTACTTCGTCCTGGTCGGCAGCCGCGGCATCCTGCTCATCCGGCAGGGCACCGCGGTCACCGTCACTTTCGGGGCCGCCGTCCTGATCCTGCCGTTCATCGGCCTGTGGTTCCTCTGGCACACCACGCAGTTCGCCCGCAAGGCCGGCATCCTCTCGCGCGAGCTGGAGGCCGAGGGCGGGCTGCCGGTCGACGAGCTGCGGCGCACCCCCGGCGGCCGGATCGACCGCGACTCGGCCGACGAGGTCTTCGCCAAGCGACAGGCCGAGACGGAGGACGCGCCGGGCGACTGGCGCACCTGGTTCCGGCTGGCGATCGCCTACCACGACGCCCGGGACACCCCGCGCGCCCGCAAGGCGATGCAGCGCGCCATCGCCCTGCACGACGACAAGCCGGTGCGGACCTGATTCCTGTACGGACGGGAACTCCGTACGGACGGGAACTCCGTACGGACGGGAACTCCGTACGGACGGGAACTCCGTACGGACGGGAACTCCGTACGGACGGGAACTCCGTACGGACCCGAACCCCGTACGGACCTGAAGTCCGTATTCGCCGGATTCCCGTGCGGAACTGAAGTCCGTACGCGCCGGATGCCCGTACGGACCTGGATCCCTACGGGCATCCGGGGATCCGGGGATCCGTTGATCCGGGGATCCGGGAATATCGCCTCGGGACCGCCGCGTTGTGGCCCCGCAGGGGGCCCTCGCGTCCCCTAAGGGATCTGTTCCCCTGCCCCCTGGTGGCGGTACTCCGCCGCCCACGCCTCCAGCACATCCGCCGCCCGCTCGAACGCCTCGGGGCGGGACTGGAAATCGCCGTTGCGGTCCGTGATCAGGGTCCGCGGTTCCCCGCTCTGCATCGTGTGGACGATCACGGCCTGGCCCTGCACCGTCCGCGGCAGCCCCAGCCAGCGCACCGGTTGTTGGACCGTACGGACCGTGGCGACGGCGCTCCAGGGATCCGTCGTCGTACGCAGCAGCCCCACCCGCCGCAGACCGCTCGAGCTCACCCACACCCCCGCGCGCAACAGACGCAAGGACAGAGCGATCACCAGCGCGGCCACCACGACACACACCACGGCGCCGGTGAGCGACCCGGCCAGCCCGATGATCATCGCCGACAGCAGAATGAACGAGGCGAGCAGTAAAAACACCGCCGCCGTCCCCACCCGCCACGGTCCGGGGCGGTAGGGACGGCGCCAGTGACCGGGCTCGTCGTGCGGGAGTGCGGCCGGATCCGCCGCACGGCCATGGCCGTCGAGGTCGCGGTCGGCCGTCAGGAAGGGCAGGGGCACGGCTGAACCTCACACTCAGGGACACGCTGACGAAGCTGTGACCGGTGAGGCTATCGGGCCGGGCGGAGCGGAACCACCCGGTCCCGCGCCCCTGCCCTCCCTCTCAGCGGTGGGCGGCTTCGGACTGGTGCACCCGGCCCGATCCGGAGCTGTCGTCCTGCTGGAGCGACGGAATGCCGAACAGCAGGGCGCCGGCCAGGCCGCCCACAACGGTGAGTGTCATCAGGGACTGGCCGAGAAGCTGCACGCGGGAGGCGCGCTGGCGGGGCGGGGGAGTGACATTGCTGCGGAACCGGTCTGCCTCGGCAACGAAGGCGAACGGGACGGGCTCTCGCCGGCGGAACATGAGCGGGCTCTCCTAGGAACCTCGAAGTGGGCACTGTCACAGAGGTAGACGTGTCTGCCGTCCGATTGGTGCCCGTTTTCAGTGACTTCTGTGAAAAATATCAACCGCCGGCCCGCTCCCTGCTAAAGGGGGTCCGTTTTGCCCCTAACGAGGCACCAAACGGCTTTTCCTGAGCTTCCTTCACCTTTCCCCGGCTGTCAGTGGCGGGCCGTAGGCTGGGCGCCGCACGAGGATCGAATGGAAGGAACCGCCGGTGTCCCACACCCCCGACGAGAGCACTGAGAGCGCCGACAGTGCAGCCGCCCGCTTCCGGAGCGAGGTGACGGTCGAGCTGGTCAAGCACAGTGCGGCCGACAGCGACGTCCTGTGGGCCGCCCGCGTCTCCACGGCCGGTGAGCAGTCCCTGGAGGAGCTCCAGAAGGACCCCGAGCGCTCCAAGGGGCTGATCAACTACCTCATGCGGGACCGGCACGGCAGCCCCTTCGAGCACAACTCCATGACGTTCTTCATCAGCGCGCCGATCTTCGTCTTCCGCGAGTTCATGAGGCACCGCGTCGGCTGGTCGTACAACGAGGAGTCCGGCCGCTACCGCCAGCTCGAGCCGGTCTTCTACGTCCCCGGCCAGTCCCGCAAGCTGGTCCAGCAGGGCCGCCCCGGCAAGTACGAATTCGTCGACGGCACCCCGGCGCAGCACGAGCTCACCACCCGCGTCATGGAGGACACCTACCGCCAGGCGTACGAGGCCTATCAGGAGATGCTCGCCGCCGGCGTCGCCCGTGAGGTGGCCCGCGCCGTCCTCCCCGTCGGCCTGTTCTCCTCGATGTACGCGACCTGCAACGCCCGCTCCCTGATGCACTTCCTGGGCCTGCGCACCCAGCACGAGCTGGCGAAGGTCCCCTCCTTCCCGCAGCGCGAGATCGAGATGGTCGGCGAGCAGATGGAGGCCCAGTGGGCCAAGCTCATGCCGCTCACGTACGGCGCATTCAATGCGAACGGCCGCATCGCGCCGTAAAGCAGCAGGCGGCGGGCCGGACACCGCACGGTGCAGCGCGGACAGCGCCGGCGTGAGAGGTGTCCGGATTGCAGCATTTTGAGAAGTTCATCTACTCTGAACAAACGGACCCGGCACTGCTTGAACCCCCGAGCAGGCAGTGCCGGAGTCCACATCCCTGCTCCCCAGAGGCGCACACCGAGGTGCCCTACGAGTAGCGTGGGACCCATGGCTCCGACTTCCACACCGCAGACCCCCTTCGGGCGGGTGCTGACCGCCATGGTCACGCCGTTCACGGCGGATGGCGCACTCGACCTCGATGGCGCCCAGCGGCTCGCCGCCCATCTGGTGGACGCCGGCAATGACGGCCTCGTCGTCAACGGCACCACCGGAGAGTCCCCGACCACCAGCGACGCCGAGAAAGCTCAGCTTGTACGCGCCGTGGTCGACGCCGTCGGAGACCGCGCCTTTGTCGTCGCCGGAGCCGGCACCAACGACACCCGTCACAGCCTCGAGCTCGCCCGCGCCGCCCAGGACGCCGGCGCCCACGGCCTGCTCGCGGTGACGCCGTACTACAGCAAGCCGCCGCAGGAGGGCCTGCTGCGCCACTTCACGGCCATCGCGGACGCCACCGAGCTGCCCGTCATGCTGTACGACATCCCCGGCCGCAGCGGCGTCCCGATCAACACCGAGACCCTGGTCCGGCTCGCCGAGCACCCGCGGATCGTCGCCAACAAGGACGCCAAGGGCGACCTCGGCCGCGCCAGCTGGGCCATCGCCCGCTCCGGCCTCGCCTGGTACAGCGGCGACGACATGCTCAACCTCCCGCTGCTCTCGGTCGGCGCCATCGGCTTTGTCTCCGTCGTCGGCCATGTCGTCACCCCCGAGTTGCGCGCCCTCCTGGATGCCCACCTCAATGGTGATGTCACCAAGGCCACGGAGATCCACCAGAAGCTGCTGCCCGTCTTCACCGGCATGTTCCGCACTCAGGGCGTCATCACCACGAAGGCCGCCCTCGGTCTCCAGGGTCTGCCCGCCGGTCCGCTGAGGCTGCCCCTGGTGGAGCTCTCCCCCGAGGAGATCGAACAGCTCACCCGCGATCTCGCCGCCGGCGGGGTACAGCTGTAGTCACAGACTTCACAACTGAATACCGACCAACAACCGCCACATAGCAAGTGCACGAATGTCATGCGCGCCACGTGCCTCGACGGCAGCGTGGCGTGTGTGGTGAGGAGAGTCTTTTGAGTCATCCGCATCCTGAGCTCGGCGCTCCGCCGAAGCTTCCCAAGGGTGGCCTGCGCGTCACCCCCCTCGGCGGCCTGGGTGAAATCGGCCGCAACATGACCGTCTTCGAGTACGGCGGCCGCCTGCTGATCGTCGACTGCGGAGTGCTTTTCCCCGAGGAGGAGCAGCCCGGGATCGACTTGATCCTGCCGGACTTCTCGTCCATCCGGGACCGCCTCGACGACATCGACGGCATCGTGCTCACGCACGGCCACGAGGACCACATCGGCGGTGTCCCCTATCTCCTGCGCGAGAAGCCGGACATCCCCCTCATCGGTTCCAAGCTGACCCTCGCTCTGATCGAGGCCAAGCTCCAGGAGCACCGCATCCGCCCGTACACGCTGGAGGTCGCCGAGGGCGACCGCGAGCGCCTGGGCCCCTTCGACTGCCAGTTCGTGGCGGTCAACCACTCCATCCCGGACGCCCTGGCCGTGGCCATCCGCACTCCCGCGGGCATGGTCGTCCACACCGGCGACTTCAAGATGGACCAGCTCCCGCTGGACCGCCGCCTGACCGACCTCCCCGCCTTCGCCAAGCTCGGCGAGGAAGGCATCGACCTTCTTCTCTCCGACTCCACGAACGCCGAGGTCCCTGGCTTCGTCCCGCCAGAGCGCGACATCTCCAACGTGCTGCGCCAGGTGTTCGCGAACGCCCAGAAGCGCATCATCGTCGCCAGCTTCGCCAGCCATGTGCACCGCATCCAGCAGATCCTCGACGCGGCCCATGAATACGGCCGCCGGGTTGCCTTCGTCGGCCGCTCGATGGTCCGCAACATGGGCATCGCCCGCGACCTGGGCTATCTCAAGGTCCCGGCCGGCCTGGTCGTCGACGTCAAAACCCTCGACGACCTCCCCGACCACGAGGTCGTGCTGGTCTGCACCGGCTCCCAGGGCGAGCCCATGGCGGCGCTCTCCCGTATGGCGAACCGCGATCACCAGATCCGCATCGTCCCGGGCGACACGGTGATTCTCGCGTCGTCCCTCATTCCCGGCAACGAGAACGCGGTCTACCGCGTGATCAACGGTCTGACCCGCTGGGGCGCCAACGTCGTCCACAAGGGCAACGCCAAGGTCCACGTCTCGGGCCACGCCTCTGCCGGCGAGCTGCTGTACTTCTACAACATCTGCAAGCCGAAGAACCTGATGCCGGTGCACGGCGAATGGCGCCACCTGCGCGCCAACGCCGAACTGGGCGCCCTGACCGGCGTACCGAAGGACCGCATCGTCATCGCCGAGGACGGCGTCGCGGTCGACCTCGTCAAGGGCGTCGCAAAGATCGTCGGCAAGGTCCAGGCGGGCTATGTCTACGTCGACGGCCTCTCGGTCGGCGATGTCACCGAGACCCACCTCAAGGACCGCCGCATTCTCGGCGACGAAGGCATCATCTCGGTCTTCGTGGTCGTGGACAGCACCACCGGCAAGACGGTCGGCGGCCCGAACATCCACGCCCGCGGTTCCGGCATCGATGACGCGGTGTTCCGGGCCGTCATCCCCAAGATCGACGAAGCGCTCGCCAAGTCGGCCCAGGACGGCATCACCGAGCCCCACCAGCTCCAGCAGCTGATCCGCCGCTCGGTCGGCAAGTGGGTGTCGGACAACTACCGTCGCCGCCCGATGATCCTCCCTGTGGTCGTCGAGGTCTGACACACAGAGTCGTACGAACGTACCCAAGTCGGAGCGGGGGGGGGGGCGGTGGGTGAGAGGCCGCCCCCCCCCAACAGTATAAAGA
>NZ_JBEZJZ010000098.1:0-30238 GCF_040651455.1 Streptomyces sp. NPDC048483 | reverse complement strand
GCCCCGGCCCCCACGGCCACCCCGGCCCCCACCGGCACGGGCTCCGCCACCGGCGCGCCCGGCATCGAGGCACGCGGGCCGAACAACGAGGTGGCCGGCGCAGCGGACATCACCGCCGACACGATGCGGGAGGTCTTCGAGACCAACGTCTTCGGCACAGTACGCGTCACCCACGCGTTCCTGCCGCTGCTGCAGCGGTCCGCGTCGCCGGTCGTGGTCAACGTCAGCAGCGGCCTGGCCTCGCTCGCGCACGCGGCCGACCCGGGCCACCCCGCCGCCGCCTACCCGGGGGTCGCGTACCCGGCTTCGAAGACCGCGGTCAACATGATCACCGTGCAGTACGCGAAGGCGTTCCCGGGCATGCGGATCAACGCGGTGGAGCCCGGCTTCACCAAGACGGATCTGAACGGGAACACCGGGGTCCAGACGGTCGAGGAGGGCGCCGAGATCATCGTCCGCATGGCACAGGCGGGCCCGGAGGACCCCACCGGTGGGTACTTCGATGCGGCGGGGTCATTGCCCTGGTAGGCGTCTGGAGCGCCGGCGGTCAGACACCGTGACAGCGACCGTGACAGTGCGCCTGACGTGGCGAACCCCGCAGGCTGAAGCCGCACCATCGGTGAGGGAGCATCGGTGAGGCAGCATCGGTGAGGCAGCATCGGTGCGTAGGTATGGCCGAGGGAGCAACGAGGCCGGAGCTTTGGCGTCGTCTCGCAGCTCGCTCCCCGCACACCACCAGTGAAGCGCGCAGTCACAGCCCCGTACGGCACGTGGTGGAATGGCTGCCGGCCAGGGCCGGTGGCGTGGCAGGGTGGAGGCATGTGCGGCCGATACGTCTCCACCCGCCGTCCGCAGGATCTGGTCGACCTGTTCGACGTCACGCGCTGGGACCCCGACCAGGCTCTGGCCCCGAGCTGGAACGTGGCCCCGACCGACCACGTGTGGTCGGTACTGGAACGCGTCGAGCGCGACACCGGCGAGATCACCCGGCAGCTGCGGCCGCTGCGCTGGGGCCTGGTGCCCTCGTGGGCGAAGAGCCTGAACACGGGCGCGAAAATGATCAACGCGAGGGTGGAGACCGTCGCCGAGAAACCGGCCTACCGCCGGGCGTTCGCCAAGCGCCGTTGCCTTTTGCCGGCGGACGGCTTCTACGAGTGGCAGGCCGTCGCGGCAACCGATACCGCCAAGGCCCGCAAGCAGCCTTACTTCATCAGCCCCGAAGACAGCCAGGTCATGGCGCTCGCCGGCCTCTACGAGTTCTGGCGCGACCCGGACGTGTCCGACGACCACGCCCCGGGGGCGTGGTGGACCACCTGCACCATCATCACGACCGAAGCCACCGACGCCGCCGGACGCGTGCACCCCCGCATGCCCCTCGCCATCGCCCCTGCTGACTGGAGCACCTGGCTCGACCCTGCCCACCATGAACCCGGCGAACTGCGCGGCTTGCTGGCTGCCCCCGCCGCCGGCCACCTGGACGCCCGTGCGGTGTCCACCGCGGTCAACAACGTACGCAACAACGGCCCTCAGCTCCTGGACAGTGCCGCTGACGGCCTCGCCGGCACCTGACGGCAGGTGTTCGTCGGGCGGTCGGCAGCGCCGGCGCCGGACGGCGGGACGGAGTCCCGGCCCCGGCGCCGCTCCAGGTCCGGCGGCTCACCAGAGGCGCCTGCGCGTCCCCAACCGGTCGGCGGGCGCCGCTGCTCCGGTCACATCGCGTGGGGCGGTCGCCTGCCAGGCGGTGAACAGCGGGACCTCGCCGCTGCCGTCGAGCACCGCCAGGCCGAAGGGACGGTCGAAGGCGATGTGGTGGATGCGCCGCGGCTGCGGCCGTGCGCAGCCAAAGCCCATCATCACGACGGTGGCTGCAGCGGCCTCGACGCCCTTCTCCGCGACCTTCACCACACACTCCTGGACGACCTTGCCGATCTTCAGCCGCTCCGGGGACATCGCCGAGAAGTCGGCGTCATCCGTGGTCGCCACGCGCACGCCCAGTGCCGTGAGGTGGTCCACTGCATCGAGGGTCGTCCGCAGCTCCAGCCGCGGCAGCGCGATGCTCACCTCATCGGCTTCGAAAGCGGAGCGCGCTGCGGGCGGTGCCCAGGCCGCAGGGAGCACACGGGCGGCAGGGGCTTCCGGCGCGCCGAGTACGAGCCGTACCACTGTGGGGAGCCCGCCCTCCCCGGCCGCGCAGCGCAGCTCCACCACCGTGGCGGGCAGGCCGCCGTCGGACGGTACGGACCAGGCATCGGTGACGCGAACCGTCCGGAACATCGTCGGCAGCCGATGCCGCACACCCGCCGCATCGGTGAAATTCCGCTCCGCGGTGAGCTCGGGGTCGAACGGCGACTCCCAGCGGGCCTTCAGCGCCAGCGCATTGACCAGCAGAAAGGCTGTGTCCGGGCCAGGCTTCACCGGCAGTTCCTGGATCAGGCCGCCGGTCGCCTCTCTGACCCAGGCGTCGATCCCGGACAGGTCGTCCGGGTCGAGGTGGCCGAAGCCGATGTCGGGCAGCGCTTCCCGGAAAGCACGATAGAGGGGTGTACGGGCCCACGCACCGGTCGCGACGGCGAGGGCGTCCGTATGCGCCAGCGCGCGGGCCACCTCGGTGAGGGCACTCGCGGCTTCCTCGCCGGCCGTGCCGAGCAGGCCCCGCAGCTCCTGCTCCGTATCGC
Source organism: Streptomyces sp. NPDC048483 (assembly GCF_040651455.1). NCBI lineage: Bacteria > Bacillati > Actinomycetota > Actinomycetes > Kitasatosporales > Streptomycetaceae > Streptomyces > Streptomyces sp. NPDC048483. Next base: position 27,563 of record NZ_JBEZJZ010000098.1, on the reverse strand, counting down.
CGTTCGCACCTGCGGCGACGGCCGACAGCGCGAGCCACAGCCCAGCAGGCGAGCAGGCGAAGTCCCCGCCGCCGGAGCGTACGACCTCATCGGCGGCCACCACCTCCAGCCACCGCTCCGCGAGCCCACGGATCGCCGCCCCGTGGCCTATGAGCGCCCCGGCCTCTGTCGTCATACCGTTCCCCCTCCATTGCACCGTCAGGTGTCGCGATGCAGAACCGTACGACAGATCTCACACCGGTGCTCACATCAGGAGGCGTTGCGGAGATTCAGCACCCCGACGGCCATCGGACCGGGTGAGGAATCCGGATCCCCCAGCCGGCCCGCCGGCCGACGTCGGTCCGCATGATCAGACCCTTGTGTCAAGCTGCTGATGCAGTAAGTCCGTTGAACGAAGGGCACGTCGCGTGCATCAGACCGCCGTCAAGACCGCTTTCGGGCTGACTGACCCGTCCGTCATTCCCGCGCTCATCGCGCGGCTGCGGACCGACGTCCTCTCCTTGCTGCGCGACGGGGACGAGCTGCCGGACCGTCTCCTGGAGGCCGTCCTCGCGTCCGGCGACCGGGAGCTGTGCACGGCGTTCGCGAGCAACTCCCACCGCGATGCGTGCGATCCGGCATTCCGGCTGCGTCTGGCAGGGCTCGGCCGTCCGGAGAACGGGTGGGCTCTGTGGCAGCACTGGGACGTGCGGGCCGCGGTCCTGGCGGCCGCCGACCCGGCCGACCCCGGCTGGTACGCGCCGGGCGGGCTCGTCGAGACGCTGCTCAAGAGTGAGGTGAAGGGAATACTCACACCCGCTCTGGAGGGTCCGTTCCCGGAGCTCGTGGCACGCGCCCTTGCCCAGTCCGCGCGGCAACTGCCGCTGCCCGTCGTACTGGACGCATGTGGTGTGCTCCTCGCCTGCGGCGGCGGAGCGGAATCACTGGTCGGCCTGGCCGGGGCCGTTGAGAACGCAGCCCACCCCGGTCTCCCCGAGCTGCTGCGGGAAGCCGCCGTCGCGCCCGACCCCGCCTCGTTCCTCCGGGACCGCCGCGTACCCGGGGAGTGGGAAGACCCGGAAGCGGTCGCCCAGCTGCGGGGTATACGCACCGGCATCAGACGGAGCGGCGCCCCGCTGAACTGGGACCTGATGCGGAAGGAGCACGAACGGTGGCCGTTCACCCCGAACGTGCTGATCACCCTGAGCCAGTGGCCCGACTGCCCCGAGGACCTGGCCATGGCGGGCTTTCGCGCGTACCCCCGAACGTCCGCCGCTCACGCGGCACGGCTGCCCATGGACGTACTCCTCGGCCGCCCCGCCCGCGCAGGGCGGTTCGACATCGCCGCTCTCCTCAGGCGCGGCATACCGGAAGGGTGGCTGCCGGTCGAACGCATCCTGGCCGAAGCGGCACCCGCCCGGAGCTTCCTCGCCGCGCTCCCGTACGACCACGAGCCGACCCGCCGGGCCGTCGTCGAGCTGCTCGCCCCGCTCGGTTCCGATCCGGCCAGTTGGCTGACCCTGTACGCCCGCCTGCCGACGTTCGAGGGGTCCGCCACCGCGCTGGTCGCCGAGGCATGCTCGTCGACCGAACGTCACACCCGGTGGCCCCAGCCGTTGGACGCGGACTTCCCCGCGAAGGAGCCGGACGGTGCCCGCGCCGTGTTCCAGCAGCTGTACAGCTGCGCGCCGGAGGAGGTGCAGCTCAGTCTCGTACCGCACCTCGACATGCGGGCCGTCCAACATCTGCTCGTCTCCGGTAGTCCCTCGAAGAGGCTCTACGGCGAGGTGGTCGCCGTCCACGGCACTGCGGCCCTGGAGGCGCACGCCTCCGACTGGTCCCTGCCTGTCGAGGAGCGGGAAGCACTCCTCGATGTCGACGAACCCGGCGTCAACGCACGGCTGTACGCGTACTGCAGAAACATCACACCGGCGGAACGGGTGAGGATCCTCGCAAGCCGGGGCCGACACGGTGGCGAGGAGTTGATCGCCCCCCGAAGCGACCTCGACCTCGGCCACTACCGCGACTGGGTCGCTGCGGGCCTCGGATCCGGCGACCTCGAGGTCGCCCGGGTCATCGTGCACCAGATCAAGCTGCGGACCGAGGCCGGCCGTCTCCGCGTGGCCATCGCGTTGTGGGAGCAACAGGGGCCGGACGCAGTCCGGCGACTCATGGACCCGGTCGGCGGCGAGGAGTATCACCCGTGGCCGGAACCCACGCAGCGTGCCGTGCACCAGGCCCTGGACGGTCCCGACGGACTCGACGTGCTGCGCCGACGGCTTGCGGCCGAGGAGAACCCCGAGCGGGTGATCGCCTCCCTGCGCCAACAGACCCGCGTCTACGGCGCAGGCGTCCACTGGATCGTCTCCGAGGGCGGCACGCTGCCCTGGGCGGAGCTGCGGCGCGCGCACGCCGCGGACCCCTTCCCCGACGAGCCCCTGTGGGTACTCACCAGAGAGCCCGACTGCCCCCACGCCATGCTCCTGGAGGCTTTGCGGGAGGGGCCTTTGGTAAGACAGGGGCACACCGCCGATTCGGTGGTGCGCGCGCTCGACCGAGGAACTCTGACCCCGGACGACGTGCTGCGGCACGCGCGCCCGGCCCAGCAGGCATTCGACTTCCTCACCGGTACGGGCTCATGGCGGCGCATCACCGCGCCTGCATGGGCACAACCATGCACTCTGGCGGCCGAGTTGACCGCAGCACATCTCGGTGCGGACGTCGAGGCCTGGGCCATAGCCCTCCACATGATGCCCGAGTTCCACGGCACCATCCCGGAACTCCTCGCCACGTCCGGCGCCGTGGCAAGCTGACCCGCCGCAGCGCTGACCCGCCGCAGCGCCGGCAGGCACCCAGGCGCCTCGGCCATCGGCCGCGGCGTCCGGGTGCCCCCGGGACGATCAAGTCCGAAGTGGTCGGTCGCGTGCGGTGGCCGACTGGACGGTGGGCGTGCTGGTTCCCAGCGATGCCATTGCCGAGGCGCGCCACGGCAATGGCATGCTCCTCGCTATGTATGAAGATCCGCAGGGCAAGACAACGCCAACGGCGTTGAAGACAAAGTCGGGACTGTGGGGGCGTATCGCGTGTAGCTGGGCGGTTGCTTTCGCCATGCTTCATTTCTACTGGGCGCTGGGCGGCAGCTGGGGCCTGAGTTCCTCGGCGGGGCCCCTGGCCGAGGAACTCCCCGGGTGGTTCGTGGCGGTGGGCTTGTGGGGCGTGGGAATACTCTGCCTTGTCGGCGGTGCACTGGGATGGCTTCTCGCCAGGCCACGGCCTCGTGGCCTGGCAGGACGGGCGGTCAAGGCGCTGGGGTGGTGTGCCTGCGCTGTGCTGCTGCTGCGCGGCCTCGCCATCGAGGTGCTGCTGCTGACCGACGCAGCGGGCCAGGAGATCGACGTCAGCCCGGAACAGCGGCTGTGGTCGCTGGTGCTGTGGAATCCCTGGTTCCTGATCGGCGGTCTCGTCTATGGCCTGGCCGCACGGGAGTTTGGAAGAGCGGAGCGCCCAGGTAACGACGCCGACTGACAGCACGTCAGGGAACGCGACGCGAACAGAATGCCGACGGCCGCCAGGAGTGACCCGCCGCAACCTCGATGTCGTCGAAGGCGGGGGCCGGGTGGAAGGGGAGTTCGTCGTGGGGCCAGGCGGGGGCCGGTCGGCTCCTGGCCCGAGGGCCGAGGGCCGACCATCAGGGTGCATAGGGCCAGTCATGTCCTCGCCCTATGCACCCTGATGTGCAGCGCGGTGCGACCGGCCCGGACGGAAGCCCAGAAGCGGGATCCGGCGACGGTCCCGCCGTCACCGGGACCGTCGCAGCCGCCCGGAATCAGTTTTCCTCCGTCCTGGCCGGCTGCTGATGCTGGTGCGGTTCCGCACCCCTGACCGGGGTGTTTCGTATGTTTCGAGGTGACGACGTATCTCCCAGGCCCAGTAACCGTTCTTCCAGGGCTCTGCCCGCGGACCCCTGCGCGTACTGCTGCGCGCGGTCGTGCTGTCCGCTGTGAAGACGGTGTTCCCGATGGCCTGGGCTCCGTGACATCACCTTGTGCGCAGTAGGCGTACACGGGCCCTGGCCTGCCCGTTTTCCTACTGCCAGAACAGGAACCCCTTCCCCGTGTCCTCCGACACCCGCACCGCCGTGCCCGGCACCGGCGCCTCCTCCACCGCCCCAGGCGTGCCCGGTCGATGGCGCTGGCCGTGGTGCTGACCGCAGAGCCGATGAACGCCCTGGACGGGTCGGTCGTCTACACCGCACTGCCGTCCATCCAGGCCGACACCGGCTCCTCCGCCGCCGCGTTGCAGAGGATCCACGCCGCGTACGCCCTGACGTTCGCCCTCGGGCTGGCCACCGGCGGACGGCTCGGCGACCTCTACGGCCGCACACGCGCCTTCCTGCTGGGCACCGGCGTCTTCACCGCCGCATCGCTGCTGTGCGGCCTCGCCGCCGACCCGGGACTGCGCTGATCGCCGCCCGCGTCCTCCAAGGCGCCGGGGCGGCGGGGCGCCGGTGATGGTCCCGCAGGTCCTGGCCACCCTGCACGTCACCTTCGCCGAAGGCTCCCGTGCCAAGGCGTTCGGGCTGTACGGGGCCGTCATGTCCGTCGGTGGCGTGGCCGGGCCCGTCCTTGGCGGCGTCCTCACCCAGGCCGACCTGTTCGGCCTCGGCTGGCGCCCGATCTTCCTGATCAACCTGCCCATCGGCCTCTGCACGATCCTGCTCGGCCGCCGCTTCTCACCGAGTCCCGAGCCGACCGCGCCCTGCGCCCGGACCCCCTCGGCATGGCGCTCGCCCTGCCCGCTCTGCGCGCCCCACGCTTCCCCCGCCGTCGGGCCCTGCTGACGAGTGCGTCGCGCACACCGTCCATCACGCACCGCACCAGGTCAGCGAACTGGGCAGCGTGCGCGCTCGATTCCCTCACGCCGCGTCCTGGGCAGGCCTCTGGGTCTGCCACGCAGTGATCCGGTTGATGATGAGGACGATCAGCCCGCCGGCGGCCAATTCGAGCACCATGCCCAGGGTGGACAGGTTCGCGGCGCTGCGCAGCCCCTGCTCGGTGATCTCCTCCCCCAGGTAGAACCGCAGGTAGGCCCGGCTGATGATGGTGCTGGCCACCCACGACGCCCACCAGGCGATGATCAGGCCGCCGCGGGCCGGCCGCCGGGACGCGCTGGCCCGCCAGATGTCCCACACGACCTGGTACGGGAACCGCAGGTTGGCCACCCGAGCGAACCAGCCGCCGACCACCCAGCCCCGGGACCGGCGCTGCGCGGTGGGGCCGCCCAACAGCTCGGCGTTGATCCGCGCCCGCCACAACCAGACCAGGAACACCACGCCGGCCGCGATATACACCACGAGCGTAGGTATCGACACGAACGACGAGAAGGTGTCGGCCGCCTCGAGGTCCACGATCGTCGATGCCCCGGTCAAGTAGTCGTGGACGACAAGGTAGTTGCGCCAGTCGGACACCGTGATCAATACGTCGCCCACGAGCGCCAACAAGATCAGTGTTGCCGCGGCGGTGGCCGGGCGGGTCAACGGCCTGTGCTGCTGCTCACCGGCCGGACTTGCGCCTGTGGGTGTGCCCTGCAGTGGACCGTCCATGATTCCCCCCGGAAGCGCATGCGTCGCTGGACATGTCCTGGGCCGGGGGGACGTTACTCCGCGCCGCCCTGGCCTGTCCCGGCTTTACGGATCCCCACGCACGCCGGGGCGGCCTTTTCCCGGCGATGACGGCAAAGATGACCTCTACCCCTCGAACACCCCGATATTCAGGTGCTCTTGCCGTCCACCACCCCGGCCCCCGACTCCGCCCTCCCGGCTCATCCGGGCTCCGGCTCCATCAAAGGGCTCGTCCACCTGCACCATGAGTCAGCGTGAACAAGCCACTGATCCATAGCTTTTGACCATTCCCGCCCACCGGACTTCCCGCTTCCTGCAACGCGAGGCTAACGCCTGCTCGCGGCTACCGCGACAATGCCGGCCAGGACTGCGAGTACCACACACAACGGCGAGTACAGGAAAGTGTTCAACCGCTGGAATTCGCTGGCGGCTCCGGAGTTCATGAAGTATCCACCCAGGCCACGAGCGAGCAGAACCACCGCCAGGCCGTACATGCCCACCAACCGCAGCCAGTCCGGGCCGATCAGCAGGATGGACTCGTTGACCATGAGGGTGAGCACTGCGCCACCGATCAGTGCCAGACCCACCAGAACGGTGCTCGGTGCCGACGGCATCACGCCGTCGTCGCTGCCACCAATCGTCTTGGTAAACGTCACTACATCTTTGAACGGCCATGGAGAGAAGGCCCAGATGAAGTGCAATACCCCGATCGCCATAAGGACAATCGCTAACACCATAGGGACCACAGTGCGGACCATATCCAGTGCCTCCAACTCAGGCCCAAAGCGCGTACGAAGCGACTACGGCAACAGCACTCCCCCACACGCAGTTGGCCGTACAGACCCATCTCTTACGCCACGCGGCAGCGGGGCGCATTCACTTTCTGACGCAAAGGAACTCACAGGCCAGCTTGGCATGGATGATGTTACGCGGTCTGGGCGAGGAAAACGCGGGTACAGGGTGCGAGGTGGGTCACGTCGGCCCGGCATCAAGTCGACGTGTCTTCATACGAGTTGACGCGGACGGCGGGAGGCGGCCAGTGCACAGGCGAGTTCTCCTCGCCCCCTCACCGATGCCGGTGGCTAAGCGAGTTCCGCACTCAGGAGCACACATGAACAGCGGGGACGTCATCGAAGCGGTCGCCGCTGCCGCTCTCGTAAGCCGGCACAATTCCGAAGAGCCGGATCGCGATCGACCCCGAAGACGGGCCGAAAGCCCGTGGTGTGACTGCACTCTCGCGCAGAGGTCGCGGTGACAGTGGTCAGGAGGTCGCGCGAAGGCGGCGTTCCTCGGCTTCAGCAGGAGTGTCGTAGTAGCCAGGTCGGGCCATCAGGACCGAGCTGAAGTAATAGCCTTGATGCTCGTCGGGATCGTCGCCGGCGAAGGGTCGCCAGAGGCTGAGCAGGAGATCGGGAGCGACGAAGGAAGCAGCGTCATCTGGGTCTTCTTCGACTGTCGCATGTTCGCCTATGAGCTCAACAACCTCGCGGGCCGACAGAGCGAACACGTCGATGTCACGGAAGAGAACCCTGTCGACGGTGTTTACCGGGCGCCAGAGTTCGGCCGCCATGAGCGCGCCACCCATGCAGTCAATGCTGATCATCAGCCCGCTGGGGCGGAAGATGCGTTGCCCCAGACTGTCGGACGGCGACAGTGAGTCGGGGACGCGAAGCGAGTCCCATGCGGTGTCGGCCTCGTCTCGCGGCATGCCGATCCGCAGCGGACCGATGCCGGTGGGCGGGTCGAGGATGAAGTCCATGCGGGCATGATGCCAAACGGCACTGTCACTGCTGGTATGGGTCAGGTGAGCGGTCCTGGCCGGCCGGGCCAACCCGCCGGCCGGCATGGCAGCATCACGCCCGCCGCGACACACCGGCGGAAACGGTGTACGCACCACCTCGTCAACTCCCGGCAAGAGAGGACTCGGTGGGCCGCAGTCGGACCCGCGCGGTGGACGGTACCGCTCGGACCGGGGCATCGGCCTCGAGCGGCCGGTAGCCGCTCCCGTCGGGCGCCTCGTATTCCCAGTCCAGCGAACGCGCGAACACGCCGGTGATGGGGTGGTCGCGGTAGTACCGGGTCCAGTCCGGCCAGAGCCAGGTGCGGTTCTCGCCGGCCAGGGTGGCAAGCCGGAGCCGCTCCGCAGCCAGCGTCCTCTCCATGTCCTGGGCGTGGCGCCGTACGGCGTCGACGCTGTCGGCGCGGGTCCGGGTTTTGTAGCCATGGGGAGAGCGGAACGGCGCCGTGGTGCGTGTGGTGGTGCCGTCCTCGTCGGTCCAGTCCACGGTCACGCGTCCGGTGTCGTGCACGGTGATGACCGCGTCGAGGGCGGCGTTCCACCACAGTGCGCCGCGGCCGATCCAGCCGATCGTCAATGTCCTGTCAGGTTCCAGTCCGTGGCGGGACACGGTGCGTTCGGCCAGCTCGTGCGGCGGGACGACGAGGCGGGCGGCGGCCTTTTTCACGGACTTCACCAGTACCTTGTGCGGATGCTGGGAGGGGGTGACCCAGTAGTGCAGGGTCCACAGCTCCTCCATCGCGGCCGGGCCGGGCAGTTCGCCCAGGGCCGTGAAGGTGGCGCCGGCGAGATCGTCGTCCGCGCGGTAGTAGGTGTCCATGGCCTGGGCGTTCTTACGGGCCACCATGGCCAGGTCGGCGGCCAGTTCGGAGGTGTCCCCCCGGAGCCAGCCGGCGGCTAGCGTGACGCCGATCGCCGGACTCCGGGCCGGGGAGGGTGCCCTGCTCTGCCCGATGTCCTGGATGATGTGCCGGGGGTCTGTCATATCGTGGAAGGAGCCACCCTGGGCCAGTTCCCGGACCAGGTACCGGACCAGTTCCTCGGCGCCGTAAGCCTTGAGAAGGGCCTTGGTCCGGCGCTTCCATGTGGTGTCGACCTTGTACCGGTAGTCGAAGAACTGGGCGGCTGCGCCGAGGTGCAGGACCAGTTCCGTCAGTTCCGGTGACAGGTCTGTGAAGCAGTCCCGCGTGCGGTTGCTCCAGTCGTTGCCGGGATCGAGCAGGCTTGCCACGAGATCACTCATGCTGTGATCCTGCCAAAGGGTACTGACATCGGCCGGACCGGAACGCTTCAGCGAAGGCCCCTCACGTGACCTGGCAGGGCGAACGGCTATGTATTGCCGGTCAGCGTGCCTTGATGGAAGTACAGACGCCACCCTGCCGCGGTCCGGCGCCACAGCGAGCTTCGTCGTGCTCGGCGGCCGTTGTGGTCGGAGAGGTATGTCAAGTGAACGATGTCCGGCGCCAGCACCGTCGCTGTCATGTCACTGGTGGCGATGCGATCAGCCGGTGTGTCTGCGGCAGGAGCGATGGCGGTCAGAATCGACACCCCATCCCACCGTCGTCCGGACGCCCCGAACTCGACGAAGTCCGGGTCCAGGAGTTCGGCTGCGAGGGCTGGTGACGCGCGGATATCGGGGTCGAGAAGTTGCAGCTCACCGTCGATAGCGGCCCGTACGGACTGCTCCTCCTCGTCACTCATGGAACAAGCCTAGTGCTGTGATCCCACAGGTTCATCGGGTTGGGCGGCCGGATGGAGAACGGTCGACTTTGACGGGGCAACCCACCCATGCGCCGAAAACTGCGGTGGGTCACACTGGCGTCGTGGAGCCAACCAGTCGGGTCATCGTTGCGTTGGATTTCGACAACCGCCGAGCCGCTGACGAGATCATCGACCGGCTGGGGGACGAGTGCCGTTTCTACAAGGTCGGGTTGGAGCTGCTCACGGCGGCCGGACCTGACCTCATCAAGCACCTCGTCGCCAAGGGCAAGGAGGTGTTCCTGGACCTGAAACTCTTTGAGATCCCGAACTCCGTTGCCGGCGCGGTCCGCGCCGCAGGCGCCCTGGGTGTGTCCATGGTGACGGTGCACAGTATGGGCGGCACCGACATCGTGGCCGCCGCTGTCGCCGCGGCCCGCGACTTTCCACGCCTTCGCGTTCTTGCCCTGACTGTCGTCACCAGCATGACGACGTCCGACCTCACCGACATCGGCATCAACGCTTCGACTGACGTGCAGGAGCGGCGGCTGGCCCGACTGGCGCAACACGCTGGATGCCACGGCGTGATCGCATCCCCGCAGGAAGCCGCGCCACTACGTGCTGCGCTGGGCCCCAGCGCGCTGATCGTCACGCCAGGAGTCGCGCTTCCCGGCGAATCCCCAGGCGACCACGCCCGACCAGGTACACCGCATGCTGCCGTCGCTTCGGGGGCATCTCATATCGTCTTGGGCCGAACGATCACCCGTGCCGCCGACCCGGTAGCCGCGATGCAGCTCGTGCGCGCCGATCTGGGGCGAGCTTGTCGTACCTCGTGACCACGGCGCGGTGCCCCTTGAGGCGATTGATGTCGCACTGGACCGCGTGCCGAGCGTGGTAGTCCTCCGGGTCGAACTTCGGTGGAGGCAGGCGTGGTTCCTTCGGGAGGTGTACGCCTTGTCGGCGCGCACCCGGCCGGGGCACCCCGTACGCGGCCCAGGATCCGTCGAGAAGCAAGGGGCGCTATCGGCGGTGTGTGCTCATGGCAGTGAAATCGGCTGCTCGGCCCAAATGGTCTTTCCGCGTGCGTGGTATCGCGTGCCCCAGAGTTGGGCGAACTGCGCGATCATGTAGAGCCCGCGGCCGCCCTCGTCGGTCTCCACCGCGCGCCGGATGTGCGGAGAGGTGCTACTTCCATCGGAGACCTCGCAGATCAGGCTGCGGTCCTGGATCAGTCGCAAGTGGATCGGTTGGCTGCCGTAGCGGATGGCGTTGGTGACCAGTTCACTGACGATGAGTTCCGTGGTGAACTCCAGGTCCTGCAACCCCCATTCGGACACCGTGCGAGTGGCCAACTTCCGTGCTTCGCCCACCACCTCGGGATCGGCCGGCAGGTCCCAGGTGACATGACGCTCCGGATCGAGTGCGCGTACCCGCGCCACGAGCAGCGCCGAGTCATCGTGCCGGCCGGACGGTGACAGATGCCGGACCAGCGCGTTGCAGATGTCGTCGAGCGGTGCGGGCGTGGTGCGTTGGCGGTCGGACAAAGCCTTGCGGAGCCACGCCAGGCGGGTGGCGGTGTCCGGGTCCGACGGGTCCGCTGGACCGCCGGTGTAAAGGATCAGGAGTTCGTCGTCGCCCAGGGTCACTTCGCCGCAGCCGAAGGGTGCTCCGCCATGGCCGAGGGGAGGACCGTCGGGCATGTCGAGTTCCGCCACCTGCCCGGTGGCCGACACCCGGGCGGGTGGCGAATGACCCGCGCGGGCCACGGCGCACCGCCGGGTGATGGGGTCGTAGACCGCGTACACACAACGGGTCCCGGCCGCACCACCCGACCGTTCTTCGGTGTGCTCGTCCTGGAAGCGGCCCACCTGGTCATTGAGGTGGGTGAGCAACTCCTCCGGTGACAGATCGAGATCCGCGAGGGTGCGCACCGCGGTGCGCAGCCGTCCCATGGTCACCGCCGCGTGCAGGCCCTGTCCCGGTACGTCTCCGACCACCAGCGCCACCCGTGCGCCCGACAGCGGGATCACATCGAACCAGGCGCCCCCCAGAACCGCGCTGCCGCTTGCCGGCAGGTAGCGCGACGCCGTCTCCACCGCGCCGAGCACCGGCATCCGCTGGGGCAGCAGGCTGCGTTGCAGTGCCAACGCCGTGGCCCGTTCCCGGGTGTACCGCCTTGCGTTGTCGAGGCACACCGCGGCACGCGCCACGAGATCCTCGGCCAGCAGCACGTCGTCCGCCTCGAAGGGGTGGTCGCCCATGAAGCGCAGGAAGACCACCACACCGAGCGCGGCCCCACGCGCGTACATCGGCACCAGGAGCCATGAATGGACTCCATAGTCACCCACCAGCGCGGCCCGCTCAGGGTCGACCAAGGCCAGTTCGGCGCCCAGTTCGTCGCCGCTGAGCAGTATCGGTTCCCCACTGGCCAGCGCTTGGGAGAACAGCGAGGCGGTTCCGGTGCTGAACGGGTCGACATCCCCCGTGGCGACGATCGGCCCGGCAGGGCCCCCGGGGACGGTGGAACTCGCCACACGACGCAGCGCCGTTCCTTCGGCGACCCGTCCGGTCGTCGGCTCCTGGCCGCCGAAGACAGGGTCCAGCAGATCGACGTAGGCGTGGTCGGCGAAGGGCGGGACCACCACATCGGTCAGCTCCTGCGCCGTGTACAGAACGTCAAGCGTGCTGCCGATCTTCGCGCTCGCGTCGTTGACCAGTGCCAACCGTTCACGGGCCCGGGCCCGGTCGGTCACTTCGAACACCGCATGCGCCAGGCCGATCAGCTCCCCGGACTCGCTTCGCAGCGGAACGATCGTTTCCGAGAAGGCCTGATGGTGAACCGGGGAATCGGGAGTACGGGCGTGCACCTCCGTGGCTACCAGCGCCTCTCCCGTGGCCAGAACCCGCCGTTGCCGGGCCTCGAACGCCGCCATGTCCAACATCCCGGCCGGCGCAACCTCCCGCATGGACCGGCCAAGGAAATCCTGGCTCCGGAAACCCTTCAGGCGCCGCGCGTTCTGTGCGACGAAGTGCAGCTCGGTATCGAATACATCGATATGGAAAGGCGATTCGGTGAACAGGCCCCTCAGCAGCGCGCGCCCGAGAGTCTTCCGGCGCACGGCGTCGGCACTCTCCGCCCGCAGCAGCCAATACGGCTCACCAGAGGTGGTCGCCAGCGGATGGGCCCACATCCCGACCTCGACCGGGCCACCGTCCCGATGCCGCAGGACGACCTGGCCGAGGACGACCGTCCGCTGCGCTCGGCTGCGCTCCGCGAGCCGGGCAGCGTCGGAGCGGGTGTACAGCAGGTCGGCTCCCTCATGCCCGCGGACGTCTTCCGCGGTGTAACCGAGCAAGCGCTGAGCGCCTGAGCTCCAGCTCGTCAACACGCCCCGCGCGTCGACGGTGGCGTAGACCTCGTCCCCGGACTCGGGGAGATCATCGAGGGCGTCATGGAACATGGCATCGCGCATGTGTCACACCCACTCCGCGGCTCACAGCACTCGGCTGCCCACACCCAGTGATTTCCGCAGCCATATCAACGGGAAGGTGTTGTTTCGTCGGCCAAACCTGTCAACCGAAATGCAATTCTATCGCCGAGGCGTGTCTCTCGCCTTTCAGCGTGACGATCGCGTTTTTCGGCACGCTTTATGCACGGCAGAATAATTGATGCGGCATCTTGCGCCGGATATCGCACTGGCTCGGGTGGTGCACACCACGCGCAGGGGAATCAACTGCACATGCCCGCGGGCGAAGGGCCGGGAGGGGAAGGTGACGACGTACGCGTGGTTCGTGCAGGACGACCCGGCGGCCGGCGGCGAGGCGGTCAGTCGGCGGCGGATTGTCCGCTGCCGCCCTCCGTCCCCTCCATTCGCCTCTCGTCAATGAATGCATCGAGGCTCAATACGTCCTCCGCGATGTGGCGCCCACGGCGCTACACGCCGGTACTGCCATCGACGCGTTCCCGGAGCAGGTCGGCGTGGCCGTTGTGGCGGGCGTACTCCTCGATCATGTGGACGTAGATCCAGCGGAGGTTGACATCCTGCTCCATGAAGCGACCGGTGTCGCCCAGAGCACGCTCGGCGCAGTGCTCGCGGGCGCGGGCGATCTCCGCGCGCCAGGTGGCGAGGGCGTCGCGCAGGGTGGCGCCCTCAGCCAGTTCGAAGCCGCCGTCGGGACCACGCGGATCGGCCTGCGGGTCGTAAAGGGGCGGGGCCTGTTCTCCGGCGAGCACTCGGCGGAACCAGTTCCGCTCCACCTCCGCCATGTGCTGGACGAGGCCGGTCAGTGTGAAGCCGGACGGTGGCACGGACGCGACGGCGGCCTGCTCATCGTCCAGGCCCTCACACTTCATGGCGAGGGTGGTGCGGTGAAAGTCGAGCCAGCTTTCGAGCGTGGTGCGCTCGTCGGCGTTCAGGGGCGGCATAGGGCGTTCGATGGTGCTCACCGGCCGATTATCGCCATCAGTCGAAGCCGCCGACAAGCAAGGCTTCACAACAGGGCGAACGCTGCCTGATGCGGCACTGGTTGTCACCAATGACGGGATGGCTGCGTAGGGGAATGCGGAAGTCACGGCAGATCGCCTCGATCCCCGGCCGTTCGCTGAGCCGGGCTGCGAGCGTTGCCGATTCGCGGTCAGGCCCCTTCGATGTCGACGACGACGGGCACGCGAGCCACCTCAGCGGCCGCAGCGCACCTTGAGCTTGCCGGCCATCGGCGCCGGTCGAAAGCCAACGCGAACTTGTGCGCTCGCACGGGCATCCGCTGGACCCGGCGGATGCCCTGTCACGTTCTACGAGTGCCTGATCCGCCCACCCGAGCAACGTGTCGAGGAAGCCCTCGATCTCCTCTCTGATCGGGCAAAGGCGTCGCGGCGTTATGGCTGTCGCGATGCGTCGTCCGTGATCGACCTTGGCTCTCGGGTCAGCCGAAATCGCGGCGGCGGAGGGCGAGTAGTCCGCTGGCGAGGAGGAGGGCTGACAGCGCGAGCATCGCGGTGGCAGGTACGGGGTCGAAAGGTGCTCCGGCAACGGTGTTCGGAATGTAGTGGAACGGTTCGGCGGGCGTTCCGCCCCAGAGTCCGTACAAGGGGCCGGCGATCCGCCCGAGCACGACTGTCGCGATCCAGGTGATCCAGGAGATCGCGGGGGCGGCCGTGGGTACCAGGCCATAGGTGAACAAGCAGATCGCGCCGATGAGCCAGGCCGCGGGGAGGGTTCCCATCGCTCCGGCCAGAACGCGAAGGACGTCCGCCGACTGGCCTGCGGCCACCGAGAAAACCGTGCCGAAGGCCAGGCCGGCGATGGCCAGCAGGGCTGCGGTGCCGAGGCCGGTCACCACCAGGTGCCCGGCTGCCCAGCGCAGTCGGGTGATCGGTGTGGCCTGGAGTGCTTCCGTCCGGCCGCTGGTCTCCTCGGCACGCAGCCGTTGGACCATGAGGACCGGGTAGAGCGCGATGACGTACGCGCATATCAAGGTGATGGCCCAGAGGCCGTTGTCGAGGTATGTCGCTCCCGGTTTGCCGCCGAAGCCTTCCACCAACTGTGTGGCGAACGAGGCGGGCGTGTCCTTGAGATGCACTGCCAGGGTAGTGAGTGACCCGGCGGCCACGGCGAAGCAGCCGATTGCGACCGCCCATTTGATCAGCAGGCCGCGGTTGAGGCGCCAGGACAGGCTGATCGGGCCTCGTAGTTTGGGGGCGGTTGCGGGCCCAAGACGCTCGGGGAGCAGCCCCTCGCCGAGGTCGCGGCTGCCGACCAGGCGGTAGGCGAGGGCAGACAGGGCTGTGGCCACCGTGATCGGAACCGCGAGCATCCACCAGTGATCACCCCAGTACGGCACGACCAGGTGGCTCCAGCCGATCGGGGAGAGGTACGTCATCCAGTGCTGCCCTGACGCGTCGCCGGCGTAGCGCAGGACGTAGGAGATACCGAGGACGGCCAGGCTGATGGCCCTGGCCATGCGGGCGGTCTGCGTGAGCTGAGCGGCCACGGCGGCGATGGCGCCGAACGCCCAGCCGGCCGCGGTGATGGCGGCGCCGTAGGCGATCGACCCGACCGGATCCAGCCCTGTCGTGATCAACGCGATGGCGGACAGCGCCCCGCCGGCCAGGCTGAGGCCGCCCGCCACCAGCAAGGCTGCGGTCAGGGAGGCGTAGCGGCTGACCACACCCGCGCGGAGCAGTTCGGTGCGGCCGGATTCCTCGTCGGCGCGGGTGTGGCGAACGACGGTCATCACGGCGGCCAGCCCGTTGATCACGTAGAGGAATCCGCCACTGCGCCAAGACGCCATGAAGCCCAGGTCGGGTACGACGAACCTGCCACCGAGTGACCGGAAGAAGGTGTTGTGGTTGATCATCTCGGTGTAGGCCGCCATCGCCTCGGGCGTGGGCATGTTCCGCCTGATGTAGCCGACCATGACCCATGCCAGGGTGGCGAGCAGGAGAATCCACCATGGCGCAAGGGTTTTCTCACGGCGCAGCGCGAGCCGTACCAGGCGGCCGGTTCCGGCGGTCGCGTTCATCGGCCGACCTCCGCGTGGCGTGCGCCGGAGCGGTCGTAGTGCCGCAGGAACAGCTCTTCGAGCGTGGGTGGTTGGCTGACGAGACGGCGAACGCCGCGCATGTCGAGATGACGCAAAGCCGGGCCGAGCGCGTCCGTCTCGACGTCGAAGCGCACCAGGCTGTTGTCGGCCCGCAGGTTGTGCACTCCCGGCAGATCGGCGAGCCCGTCCACGGGGCCGGAGATCTCGGCCTGGATGGAGGTACGGGTCAGGCGCCGCAGTTCGGGGAGGCTGCCGGTGTCGACCATACGGCCGTCGCGGACGATGGTGACGCGATCACACAGCGCCTCGACCTCAGCGAGGAGGTGACTGGACAACAGCACGGTACGGCCGGTGCGGCGCTCCTCGCCGATGACGTCGCGGAATACGTTCTCCATCAGTGGGTCCAGGCCGGTGGTGGGCTCGTCGAGGATCAGCAGTTCGGCGTCGGAGGCGAGTGCGGCGATCAGCGCCACCTTCTGCCGGTTGCCCTTGGAGTAGGCGCGGGCCTTGGTCCGCGGATTCAGGTCGAAGCGGTCGATCAGCTCGTCCCGCCGGGCGGGGTCGGCGCCGCCGCGTACCTGCACCAGGAGATCGATGATTTCTCCGCCGGACAGACCTGGCCAGAGCGTGATGTCTCCGGGCACATAGGCCAGCCGGCGATGCAACGTGGTCGCGTCGGCCCACGGGTCGCCGCCGAGCAGCCGGACGGTGCCCGCGTCCGCGCGCAGCAGGCCCAGCAGAATCCGGATCGTGGTGCTCTTCCCTGCACCGTTCGGTCCGAGGAAGCCGTGCACCTCACCGGTGCGTACCGTGAGGTCGAGTCCATCCAACGCCGTGGTGGGGCGAAACGTCTTGACCAGGCCGCTCACCGAAACCGGATCGGTCATCATCATCCGCCCTTCTCGACTTGGGGGTTTCAGTCCTTGCTCAGACGCGACCGGAGCTCGGCGGCCTCCTCCGGGCTGAGAGAGGGATGGGAGTAGAGGTCGAGCAGGATCGGGGCCAGCACCTCCGCTCCCTGCGGGCTGAGCACGTCAACGCCGAGCCCCCGGGAGACCTGTTGGTGGAGGACCGCGATGGACAGCGCCATCGCCGCGGCCACGACGGCCCGGTCCTTGAGGGGCACCTCGGGGGCGTCGGAGCGTCTGTCGTCGAGCTCTGCCAGCCACTGCTGACTCAGCTCGACCAGCTTGTCGAACAGCGATGTCGCCCGTCCTTCGCTCAGGGCACGTGCGATGTACGCCTGATGCGGGCCGAACGTCGCCCCCGCGACCGCCACGTAGTTCACCCCCTCGGTCGCGCCGTCGGTCCTGACCTGGTCGTTGATGCGCTCCAGGGCCTTGGCCAGATAGGCGTCGCACGCATCGCGGAGCGCCTCCTTGGAGCCGAAGTGGTGGCGTACCAGCCCCGACGACACCCCCGCCGTCTCGGCGATCCCGCGGATCGTCGCCCGGTCGAAACCGTGCTCACCGAAGTGCTGCAACGCCGCGTCCCGGATCCGTGCGCGGGCGGTGAGATCTTCCGGATCAGGTCCGGCCATTGCTCCACTCCTATACCTATACCTACGTGTAGTGCACTGCACTACTGAGATAGATACTACACACGCGTGTAGCCTCGGACCCACCCGCAACCACCTGCAACCGCCCGCAACCGCCCGCTTCTGGCCATGAGGTGCGCGCATAGCCTGTGCTGCATCCAGTCGCCGACGACTCGCCCTCCTCGGGCAGAGAGTCAGACAGCGCGCCTCGTGACCGCATGAGCCGGACAAGCTGCGCAAGCGCCTCAGCATCTGGTCGTCACACGCCTCCGCACGGGCGGCACAACGCAGTGGGGGCTGGAGGCCCCAAAGCCCGTGTCACGCCACCCCACCCACCCCGCCCACCCCATCCTCCGCACCACCGCTGACGCTCACAGCGATGCTGACGCTCACAGCGATGGTCGCCGGCAGCGGGTCGCCTCCCGTAGGCCAGATCGACAAAGCCATGCTTCGCGCTCGTGTGCCGCCCGGCGACGGCGCATGGTGGAGGGGTGGAGTCCTGGCCACGCATTGCGGGCCCGCGGCAGCCGTGGCAGTCAAGCCATGCGCTGGTGGCGATCCCAGTCGTGCTCATTGTCGTGATCACGATCGTGGATCTCCTGGTCCCGGAGGACGTCCACCTCGGTCCACTGCTGGTCATCGCGCCCGCGCTCACCGCCTCCCTCGCCGGTCCCCGGACCACCGGGGCCGTCGGGCTTATGGCGGTGGCGGCCCAGGCGTTCATCGGCTGGCACTTCGGCGTGCTGTTCTCGCGGAACGTGATGGTCCAGCTCCTCGCCATCGCGGTCCTCTCGTGTCTGATCGTCTTCTTCTGCGTGGTGCGCGAACGGCATCGACGGGAGCTGGCACAGGTGCGATCGGTCGCCGAGGCCGCGCAGCACGTCCTGCTGTGGCCGCTCCCCGAACAGATCGGCCCCCTGCGGATCGCCTCTATGTACCTGGCGGCAGAGGACGAGGCCCAGATCGGCGGCGACCTGTACGCAGCGACCCGCACCGAGGACGGGGCGCGCCTGATGATCGGCGACGTCAGGGGCAAGGGCCTGGCCGCCATCGGGGAGGCGGCCCTCCTTCTCGGCGCCTTCCGCGAGGCCGCTCACCAGCACACCAGCCTGCCCGCTCTGGCCGGCGCGCTGGAGAAGAGCGTCGGCCGCTACCTGGATGACTTCGAACCGGAGGAGGAGGCCGGAGAACGCTTTGTCACCGCCCTGCTCATGGAGATCCCCGACCAGGACCCCGTCACCCGGATGACCAGCTGCGGCCACCTGGCGCCCCTGCTGCTCAGCCCTGACCACTCCGTCACCGTCCCGAGCCTGCACCCCGCGCCCCCACTGGGCATCGGAATGGGCCCCGCCGGCTACACCCTCGACGTATTCACCTTCGAAGCCGGCGACACCCTCCTGCTCTTCACCGACGGCATCGTCGAGGCCCGCAATCAGAAAGGCGAGTTCTATCCCTTCACGGAACGCGCCGCCCAGTGGGCCGGAGCCCCTCCCGACGCCCTTCTCCAACACATACGGCGCGATCTGCTCGCCCACACCGGCGGAAGCCTCGCCGACGACGCAGCCCTCATCGCCATCCGCCGCACACCCCCACCCCGCCCGGGACACCCGCACACAAAGATCATCCACGCCGACGGCTTCCGCCACCGCGCCGGAAGTGCGAAACGACGGGATTGAACGGTGCGGCCGGCATGGTATCGACGAGGTCGCTGTCGACGAACTGCCGGATGCTGGTAGCCCCGCCGCCGAGTCGGACGTCCTTGCCCCGCGCCACCTCCCGCGTCCGTTCGAGGGCCTTGGCCGGCTCGCCGTGCCCGTCAAGCTGCTCCGCCGAGCCGTTGGCCGAGCTGGGCGAAGAGTTCGTCGGTGGCGGCCGCGGCCGCAGGAGAGACGGGGAACATGTTCAGGAAGCCATGGATGAGCCCGGCGTAGTTGCGAACGAACACCTCGCCGCCGGCGGCTTTGAGGGCCTCGGCATAGGCCAGGCCCTCGTCGCGCAGCGGGTCGTGCTGTGCGGTGCCGATGACCGCGGGAGCGAGTCCGGCGAGCATCTCGGCGCGCAGCGGGGAGACCCGGGGGCAGCCGCGGACCGCGGGGTCGTCCCCGGCGTACAGGTACTGGATGTCGGCGATGTTCTCGGCGGTGAGCATGTATCCGGTGGCGTTCTCGGTGCGGGAGGGGTGGTTCCCGTCGAAGTCGGTCACCGGGTAGGCCAGGAGCTGGGCGGCCAGTGGGCGGTCCTCGTCACGGAAGGTCTGGGCGATCACGGCGGCGAGGTTGGCGCCCGCGCTGTCCCCCGCAACGGCCAGGCGGTCGCGCCTCGCCCCGTAGTCGTTGATGTGGTCGGCGATGTGGCGCGCCACGGCCAGGCAGTCGTCGTACGGGGCGGGGAAGGGACGCTCAGGGGATCGGCGGTAGTGGACGGCGACCACCGCCGCACCGGCATCGCGGCACAGCCTGCGGGTGACCAGGTCGTGGCTGTCGAGGTCGCCGGTGATCCAGCCGCCGCCGTGGAAGAAGACCACTGTGGGCAACGGCCCCTCGGCGTCGGGGCGGTGGATCCGCACCGGGATGCCTCCCTCGGGGCCGGGGACCGTGCCGTCCTGTACGGAGCCGACCTGGAGCGGCTCGGAAGCCGCCGCGGCGGCCAGCGTCCGCTGCGCCTCGCGCAGTATGTCGGGGTCGGTCGTGCGGATGGGCGCTGCGGTGGCGGCGTTGGCCTGGTCGAGGATGGCGGCGATTCCTGGGTCGAGGAGCATGGAAGGCACCTATCTGGAGGGGGGTGAGGTTTCCGGGCAGAAGGGCGAGCGATGGTTTCGTTCTGACGGTGGGGCACCGGTGAACGGAGGGAGGCCGCAGGCCGGCTCGGCCGAGGCCCGAGGCCCGACGCCTTTCCGTGTAGGGCTCCCGCAGCCCGTCGGTGCGGTCAGGGTCGGATGACGATGCGAAGGGGATTGCCCTCGTTCTCCTCCAGGCGGCGCACACCCTCTGCGATGTCCTCCAGGGGCAGCACCTCGCTCACCGAGCGGCTCGGGTCGAGCCGCCCGCAGGCAACCAGGGTCACCAGTTCCTCGATGCGGCGCTTGCGGTATCCGAAGTGACCGGTGACCGTATGGCGCCTGGCGGCGTAGTCCGCCTCCGGGCCCAGGTCCACGAGGTCCGCAGAGATGCCCACCAGAACGAGCTGACCCCGGCGGCCCAGCGCGGCATCGGCCTGGGCCATCGTGCTCCGGCGGGCCACCACGTCGAAAGCCACGTCCAGGCCGCGCCCGCGCGGCACGTTCTGCACCCGCCGCAGGCACGGCCGGACGCGAGCACCACACGGTCACCCACGCTCCAGCCGGGTGCCGGTGACCCCAGGGCGGCGATACTGCCCGCCGCCTCGTGACCCGGAGTGACGGAATCGGACCCCGCCGTCTGGCGTACCCGGTTCCTGAACCTGCTCGACCGCATCCCGGCGCCGACCGCGATCAGCACCACCGAAGGCGAGATCGCCGTCGCCAATCCGGCCCTCGCGGCACTGTGGGGCCTGCCCCCGGGGCGCCTGGAGGGCCGTAACCTCCTCGGCCTCTTCACCCCCACCGATGAAGGCCAACTGGCCAGGGTAGAGACGGCATTGACCAAGGGGCGGCGCTCCCGGTATCCCGTACGGGTACGTTGGACGGCCGACGCGGCGACACACACAGGGCAGCTCACCATCGAGCCGGTGAGCGACCCCGGCGGCGATCCGCCACCTCTGCCGGCCACCCTGCACGTCGACGAGCACCCCACCCCACGGGACACCGGCACCCCGCCTCAGTGCACAGGAGTCCCGCATCCTGGCACTCATCGCCGCGGGCTGCACCACAGCGGTGGTCGCCCGCACCGTCGGCCTGAGTGACGACGGCGTCAACTACCACCTCACCCGCCTGGGCCGCCGACTGCACACCCCCAACCGCACCGCGCTCGTCGCCAGGGCATACGTCCTCGGCCTCCTGTCCCCCACCGCCTGGCCACCCGAACCCCATCCCTGAGAGGACCACCAGGGAGAGTGGAGCACGCCATGGTGATCTCCGCACCGCCGGCTTCGCCAGGGACGTGGGGTGACAGGCCGACCAGGCCTCCGAACCGGGCCTTGACCACCGGGACCCCCATGCTCTAGTGAGTGAAGTCGCTTGCGCCAAGGAGGAGTTCGAACGAGGTGCGCGGCAGCAGGTGGTGGAGGTCGGTCCCGGCGCTTCGAAATCGCGCGGACACGGGAATCCGCAGAGTCAGTGCCATGTCAGGCAACGCGTGTCCTGTCGGTCGACAGCATGCGAGCGTCCCTGGCAGCAGGCGCGGGCGGGCGGTGTCTCGTCGACAAGGAAGGCCGTCGCTGGACCGGTACAACTACCACCGGCCCACACCGGAATCAGCGTCCACACCCCAGTGGTGACTTGTCGAACGCTGAGTGGGAACGGTTGCGGCCGTTCCTGCCGGTGAATCCCTGATCATCACTCCTGGGCAGCGGGCGGACTGCACCCAGTTCGAGAAGGTGCTGGAGAACTGTCGAACGGGCCATCAACAAGCTGAAGAACCACCGCGCCGTGGCCACCCGCTACGACAAACGCGGCTACATGTTCCTCGGTACCGTCACCGCAGCTTCCCTCGTCATCTGGCTCCGCGTGTGATCGGCCGCGCAGGTCCTCCGTCAGACGTTCTTGAAGCGCATGCATCCTCCACCCGCTACGGTCTCTGGGTGACCGAACTCCCGACCTTGTATGCCACCCGTGAGGCCTACGACGCCATCGCACCCACCTACGCGCAGCTGTTCCACGACTCCCTGCGCGACCGTCCCCTGGAGCGCGCCCTCCTGAGCGCCTTCGCGGAGCTGGTACGGGCAAACGGCGACGGCGACGTCGCAGACCTCGGCTGTGGGCCGGGGTACGTCACAGCTCACTTGCAGGGGTTGGGCCTTAATGCCTTTGGTGTTGACGCCTCCCCCGTGATGGTCGAGCTCGCTCGCGAGGCGCACCCCGGACTTCGGTTCGAGGTCGGCTCGATGGCCGCGCTGGACATCGAGGACGGCGCGCTGGGCGGGGTGCTCTCGCGGTGGTCCGTCATCCACACCCCGCCGCAGGACGTCCCCGCCGTCTTGGCCGAGATCGCCCGGGTCCTGGCACCCGGCGGGCACCTGTTGATCGACTTCCCCGCCACCGACGGCCCCCACCACGAGACGCAGGCCTACGACCATGCGGTGGCAACGGCCTACCGCTGGTCCCCCGACCGTCTCGCCGCGCTCCTGCGCGACCACGGATTGACTCAGGCAGCCCGCACGGTGATCGAGCCGAAGCCCACCGACCAGCGGCAGTTCCAAGAGGTCCAGCTCCTCGCCTGCAAGGCGTAGACCTCGATGACGTGACGGCGACGGCTCGGATCGATGGGTCGGGGATCGGACGAGATCGGCTGGGCGAGGTGCAGCCTCGCGAGTCACATGATCGCCCGGACAGCTCCTAGCTACCGGGCGCGAAGGGTTGTGTACGGGCGATGAGCAGGGCGACATCGTCCGGGTCTTCTGGGCGCCGGAGTTCGCGCAGGAGCCGGTCGCAGGTTCCTTCCAGCGTGCGGTCGGGCGTGTCGAGCAGCCGGCGGAGCGTTTCGAGGCGTTCGTCGATGGGGTGGTGGCGGGTTTCCACCAACCCGTCGGTGTACAGGATCAGTTGGTCGCCGGGGCCG
This sequence comes from Streptomyces sp. NPDC048483, assembly GCF_040651455.1. Lineage (NCBI taxonomy): Bacteria > Bacillati > Actinomycetota > Actinomycetes > Kitasatosporales > Streptomycetaceae > Streptomyces > Streptomyces sp. NPDC048483. Next base: position 4,695 of record NZ_JBEZJZ010000098.1, on the reverse strand, counting down.
ATGCCGAAGGTGGTGGTCTCGAAGGGGACGCCGCCGACCCCGAGCGGGGTGCCGGTGGGCAGGTCGAGGAGTTCGGGGTGCTTGCCGCTGCGTACGAGGACCGGCGGAAGGTGGCCGGCGGTGGCGATGTGGCATTCGGCGCGGTGGGGATCGTAGGTGGCGTAGACGCAGGTGGCGATGTAGTGCTCCAGCCCCGACGTGATCTTGTCGAGGTGGTGGAGGACCTGGGCGGGGTCGAGGTCGAGGTCGGCGAAGGCGCTGGTGGCGGTGCGCAGGCGCCCCATGGTGGCGGCCGCGTCGATGCCGCTGCCCATGACGTCGCCGACGACGAGGGCGGTCTTGTCGCCGTCGAGTGGGAGGACGTCGTACCAGTCGCCGCCGATCTCGTAGGTGGCCTGCGCGGGCCGGTAGCGGGAGGCGATCTGCAGTCCGGGGAGGTGGGGCGGGTGGTCGGGGAGCAGGCTGCGTTGCAGCGTCACGGCGGCGGAGCGCATGGCCTGGTGTGAGCGGGCGTTGTCGATGCATACGGCGGCGCGGGAGGCCAGCTCGGCGGCCAGGGCGAGGTCGTCCTCACCGAAGGGGAGCGGGTTGCGGGCGCGGCTGAGGCCCAGGAAGCCGAGGATGTGGCCGCGGGCGGTGAGCGGGACCAACATGTGGGAGTGCACTCCCGCACGGGCCAGCAGCGTGGCGGCGCGCTCGTCGCGGGCCATTCGCGCCAGGTCCGCGTCGTCGGCGTGCGAGATCAGGATCGGGCGGCCCGTGCGTACGCACTGGGTGGCCAGGCGGTCGGCGTCGAAGGCGGCGATCTGGCCGGGAGGATCGACGGCCTGGACGGCTTCGGTGGGGTAGGCGGCCTTGACCGCCAGGGCGCGGAAGACCGCAGGGCCGTTCCTGCTGGCCGGGCGGTGCTCGTCCAGTACGGAGTCGAGCAGATCGACCGTGACCACGTCGGCGAGCTCGGGGACGGTGACCTCGGCCAGCTCCCGGGCGGTCTGGCCCACCTCCAGGGTGGTGCCGATGCGGGCGGAGCCGTCCGCGATGAGGGCCAGCCGCTGCCGGGCCTCGGCCGCCTCCATGGCGGCCTGATAGCGGTCGGTGACATCCACCACCAGGTCGGCCACTCCGATGACCCGCCCCTGGGGGTCGTCCAGCCGGTACAACGAGATCGACCAGGCGTGCTGATGCTCCGGGTCGGCCGGGGTGCGGCCGACGATGGTGGATTGGTCGACCATGGGAACACCGGTCGCCAGGACCTGCCGCATCGCGGCCTCGGGCACCTCGAACTTCGCGGCGGTCATGATCTCGCGATAGTGGCGGCCCAGGTGGTCCTTCGCGGGAATGCCGTGCATCCGCTCCAGAGCGGCGTTGACGGCCACGTACCGCAGATCGGTGTCGAGGATCGCCAGCCCGATCGGGGACTGGGAGATCAGCCGGGTCGACAGGGCCACGTCCCGCTCCACCTCGCGCAGCGTCGAGGAGTCGGTGGCGAGCCCGAGGGCGTAGAAATCGCCGCGGTCGTCCAGCAGCCGCATGCTGCGCAGCTCCACCAGCCGTGCGGTGCCGTCCTTGTGCCGGACCGGGAACGTGCCGCCCCAGCTCTTGCCGGTCTCCATGACCTCGGCGAACGTCTTGATCACCAGACCCCAGTGCTCTTCGCCGACGAGCAGTGGCGCGGCGTACTGCCCCAGCGCCTCCTCGGCCGTGTGGCCGTACAGGTCCTCTGCCTGGGGACTCCACAACACGATTCGGCCCTGGGCGTCCAGCAGCACCGCAGCGACGCCGAGCAGATCCAGAAGTCCGCTCGGCTGCGGCGGCCTGCCTTCCGGCTCACCAGGGGGCGGCTCGCCCTCCGGCTCACCGGGGCCGGCCGGAAGCTCATCGGCTGCGCTCACCCGGCCTCCTTCCGGTCGACGGACCACGTAGGCGCCCCCTCGCTCCGGTCCGCGGCCCGTTGACGTGTCTGGCCTGCCCCTCTCCGCTGAGTGCTTCGGCTTCCATGGTCCCCCCAGGACCAGCCGACCGCCGACCGGACACTCCGCCGTGCCCTGTGCGCCGAGCGGGGGATCGGCACGGAGCTCTACGGGCTCGTCACCCTGCGCGATCTCTCAGCAAGCTGAGAAGCTGTGCCGTACACCTTGATCTGTGACCGTGTGTAACTGGGGGCAGTTCCGCTCACCCTCCGCCTCGTCCCCACCGCCTTGCCCTAGGGGCGCCCCCGTCGTACTACTTGTCCCGCCGATTCAGCCGTACGCAGGCCCACGTACCTGTCACGACGATCAGCGCTGCCAGGCCGCCGATTGTCCCTCGGTACGAGTCGGGGTCCAGGTCCACTTCCACGTCCTCCACCGGACTGGCTGCGCCCTTGGGGTCGTACAGCACGCGCAGTTTGTCGCCTGACTCAACCAAGTCCGCGTCGCAGCCGTCGCCCGCTTTTCCTCGGTCCGGTCCCGCAGCCGTCGCCAGGCCGTCACTCCCCTGCAGCCCGATGTGCCCAGTTGGCACATCGGCCCAGCTCACACCTTTGCTCAGCACGCGGACGCTCAGCGCGCAGACGATCCCGTGCAAGGCGGCCCGATCATCGACCGGCAGTCGGCCCGCATACCTGCGACGACGGGGCGGGAGGGGCGGGAGGGGCGAGGCCACGCGCTCCCTACAGGCCGTCAGGCACAAGGACATCTGACACCCGCAGAAATCTGGCGCCCACCCGACCCGGCAGCCACGACCCTCGCCAAGCCCATGCTGAAATGATCAGTAAGCCCGCCTGTCTTGCCCGCACGGCCGTGCGGGCGGGCTCAGTTGCGGAGGAATCCGAGGACGGAGTCGGTGCGGCCGAGCACCGCGTGCCCCGTCCCAGGCAGTACGTGCACCTCCGCATGCGGCAGGCAGTGCCGTACGCGCCGGGCGGTCTCCCGCGAGTCGAACATGGCGTCGCGGGCGCCGACCGTCACCTGCACCGGGATGGCAAGGCCCCGCAAGGCCTCGTCGGGAAATATGGGCAACTGTTCCCTGCGCGGCCTGAAATGCGCGAAGGTCAGCATCACGCTCTCCAGGACGGCCTCGTCCCGCGGCGAGTCGAGACCGGTGAGGGAGCGGACCGAACGGCGCACGCCCCAGCGGCCGAAGGGCCGCACCAACAGCGCCCGGAGTATGCGTCCCGTCCGTTGTCTGCCCAGGCCACCAGGGCAGAGCAGGGCCAGCCGCGTCACCCTGGCCGGGCGGCGGATCGCGTAGTCGACCGCAAACCAGCAACCGAGCGAGGCCGCGACCACGGGAACGTTCTCGAGGCCGAGGCCGTCCAGTACATCGTCCAGCCACCGGGCCGGGGCTTCGGAGTTCAAGGCGGGCCGGGACGGTGCGCTCAGTCCCGGTTCCCCGACGATGTCGACGGCGTAGGTGCGGAAGTGGCCGGCCCAGGAGGTGATGTCCTCACGCCACATCGACGCGTTCGCACCCGAGCCGTGCAGCAGTACGAGCGGTGGCGCATCCGGCGGCCCGGAGACGAGGACGAAGGTTTCCCCCTCGCGGGTCGGCACCCGCACCTGCTGGGCGGACACCGGCCAGTCGTCCAGCACCTCCTGGTACTGACGGCGGACCACCGCCGCGCCCTCGTCGGACTTGTAGATCGTGACGCTCATGAGGCCAGCACCTGCTCGACGTGCTCCAGCACCTGGGCCGTGTCCCTCAGGCTGCCCAGGATGACGATCTTCATCCGAGCCCTTTCCTCGTCGTAGACGGTCTGGATCCGCAACTGCCTGCCGCCGTCCCGCTCGCGGCCGGCGACCCCGATGGTGAGGAGTGTCGTCAGGCGGTCGACCGTCCGACGGGAGACCGCGTCGATCTCCACGATGCTCGACACTTCCGCGTGCTGCGGGCCGCGGGCATCCTCGTCCGGCGGCCCCGGCAACGGGCGCCCTGTGAAGGCCTCCAGGTCGGCGTGCGCGATCCGGTACTGCTTGCCGATACGCACCGCGGCCAGTCGGCCGTCCCGTACGTAATTGCGGATGGTCCTGACATGGAGCCCGAGGCGTTCGGCGACCTGCTCCACCGAGTACAGACGTTCACTCACGAAAAGTACTCTACTTTCCTCTCTGCTGGAGAGCAACAGAGTTTTTTAGGGAAGAATAGGGAGTAGGAAGGTCGTGAAGGGCCAGTGACTCCAGCTCATTGCCGGGCCTTCACCGGTCGACCGTGCACGCCGGGGCAACAAGCACCACCTGATCACCGGCCGGCGCGTGACAACGCTGTCCGTTGCGCTGACCAGCGGAGACCGTCATGACGTCACCCAGCTCACGCCCCTGCTCAATGCGCTACCGCACATCCGCGGGACTCGTGGGCGGTTCGTCGCCGACCGAAGCGGGTGTTCGCCGACCGCGGCTACGGCCACGGCTACGGGATACGCGCCGACCTCCACCTCGGCCTGCCCCCACTCGCCTGCAGCATCATCCGCTTGAGACGACTCCGCACCCCCTTCTGAAACGATCAGTAAGCGGCACCGCGCAGTCGCCACGTAATACGACGAACTCGCCGTCCATTACGAAGCGACCGTGCTGGTCGCCGTCCTCAACGAATGGCTGTGCCCAGCATTTTCAGAACCTGCCTTACTGATCATTTCAGAATGAGTTCGGTGCGGCGGCTGGGAGTTGGCGGTGTCATCGGGCAGGGTCTGGTGGGTGGTTGATGATCTCGTCCCTGACG
>NZ_JBEZJZ010000097.1:0-30726 GCF_040651455.1 Streptomyces sp. NPDC048483 | reverse complement strand
CGAAGGGCCCGGTGGGGAGCGTTCCGACCGGGCCGTCGTCGTGTGGGTGTGTGCGGACGGCGCTCAGGGGCCGTACGGGTTCCCCTGCTGCGGCGGGGCGGGGTAGCCGCCGGGCTGCTGCGGCGGCGTTCCGTAAGGAGCCTGCGGCGGCGCAGCCTGCTGGTAGCCGGGCTGGGGCGCGCCCTGCGGGTAGCCCGGCTGCGGGGCCTGCCGGGGGTCCTGCGGCTGGTAGCCGGGCTGGGGCTGCTGCGGCGGGGCCTGCTGGTAACCGGGCTGCGGGGCCTGCTGGGGAGCCTGCTGCTGGTAGCCCGGCTGCGGGGCCTGCTGGGGGTAGCCGGGCTGCTGCTGGGGCGCACCCTGCGGCGCGTACCCCTGCTGCTGCGGTGCGATGGCCTGCTGCTGCGGCGCACCGCCCATCCCCGGGTGCTGCTGGGCCGGCGGCATACCCGGCTGCTGCGCGAAGCCCTGCTGCGGCGCACCGCCGACCATGGACAGCACCTGCTCCAGCTCGGTCCGCCACAGCCGGTGGACGTTCAGCCGGACCGGCGCCGCCTCACCCGGGAGCGCCAGGCGGACCGAGCTCCACAGCGGGTTCAGCTTGACGTCCGAGAACGCGCCCTGGGCCTGGTCGCGCGGGATCGCGTGGGTGACCTCCTGCGGGCGGTTGTTGAGCCGGTGAATCCGGTGCAGCACGATCGCCTGCTGCGTCACCGTGACGAAGTAGTACTTGACCATCATCTGTCCGATGAACCCCAGCGCCGCCATCAGCCACGGGGTGGGCCCCGTGATCGACACGAACGTCGCCAACGCCTGGTCCCCAGGGTTCTGCTGGGCTATCGCCGCAGAAACCTGTTCCTTCATCGTGCCCTTGCGCATTGCCATAGCGACTGTTCCCCAATTCCGTGACATTGACCTCGCCTCCACAGGCTAAAGCCTGGGGATTCTCCGTCCGTCCTCGGCTCGTTAGGTGCCGAAGACCACGGTGTTTCCTGTTTCCTCCCCACATGGTGGGGGTTGTGCGCGCTGCCTGGCCGCTGCCAGGTCGTACGTGCGCTCCGCAGGCGTTTATCCGGCGCGTTGCCGCGCTGGGGCCCCTGGTCCGGGGGTCGGTGGTACCGCCGTCGCAAGGACACGGCGAAGTCGCGGGCGACCTTGGCGAAGGAGCGTCCGCGCCGGATTGCCTTGTACTCGCAGAACCTCGCGAATTGTGCCCAGCCCGCGTCGTGCACGCTCTTGGCCAGCCGTCCACGCGCCAGTCCCCGCACGTTCAGGGTCTCCGCGAAGACGGCTTGGTTCTCGCTCGTCAGCTTGTGAGACCACTGATGGGGGAAGTTGCGGCGCGCATCGGCGACCTTGGCGTGCGCACGGGCGACCTGGATCCGGGCTTTGTCCCGGTTTCTCGATCCTTTCTCCTTGCGTGACAGCTCACGCTGTCGTTTCTTCAGCCTCTTCTCCGCCGTGCGCGGATACCTCGGCGAAGCGATGTGCGTTCCATCGGCCAGGACCGCGAACCTTGTAGACCGGCTGGGAGCCGGTGGGGTAGCGGGTCAGGGTGGCGTCCCGTAGGCCCAAGTGGGTGCACAAAGCGGCGGCGCCCGGCCGCATCACCCGTTCGTCGGGGACCACCGCATCCCACTCTTCGTCCGTGTCCACGCGAGGCAGCAGAGGCAGCAGAGGCCGCATGCGCGGACGGTAGGGCGGGACGGGCGGGCGCAGCAAGGGTTTTCGGGTCCGCGGTCGGCGCCGCCCTCAGCGGGGGGTGCCGGGGCTCGTCGAGAACATCACGACGGCCACCGGGCTCACCCTGTACGGCCTGCTGGGGCCGGCGGCGCCCCGCCCGTCGGCCCCTCGGTCAGGAGAAGTCGGCGGCGTGATCCCGCGCCCACTGGGCGAAGGTCCGGGCGGGGCGGCCGGTGACCCGCTCGGTGGCGTCCGAGACCGGATACGGGGGCGCGCCGACCGACTGGCCCAGCAGCCGGACGAGCTCCAGCGCCGCCTCCTTGGGCAGACGCGGGCCGGACCGGGCCTCGGCGGCGGCCTCCTCCGAGATCCGCTCGACCCGGATCTCGCGCCCGGTCGCCCGCCCGATCTCGGCGACCTGCTGCGCCATGGTCAGCGGCTGCGGACCGGTGACGAGATAGTGCTTGCCCAGGTGGGCGCCGCTGCGGTCCAGCAGCGCGACGGCGGCGACATCGGCGAGGTCGGCCTCGTGGACGGGGATGCTCTGCGCATCGGGGTGGGCATCGCGGACCACGCCGGACCCGCGGATCGCCGGGGCCCAGGCGAGCGAGTTGGTGGCGTAGTGGCCGCCACGGACAAACGTCCACTCCAGGCCGGAGTCGCGCACCGCGCGCTCCGCTTCGGCGTGCATCCGGGCGATGAAGTTCGTCTCGTCGGCGGCAGTATCGGTCACCGCCAGGGAGGAGTTGAGGACGACGCGCCGGACGCGGGCCTTCACCGCGGCGTTCAGCACGGCGGTGACGGCCTCCTGGCCGCCCGCGGCGACGTTGAGGAACAGGGCATCGGCGCCGGCCAGCAGCGCTTCGAGGTCGTCTGCCGCGGTCAGGTCCGCGCGTACCGTCCCGGCCTCGGCCGGCAGTCCGGCGCGGGCCGGATCACGGGTCAGCGCACGGACGGCCGCACCGTCCTTGAGGAGCCGGTCGACGAGACTGCGGCCGATATTGCCGGTTGCTCCGGGCACCACGATCACGGAAAACACCCTTACGGTAGACGGCAGTTGCGTATCTCACAGGAACGCCTTTGCCGTGCCTCCTATTCCGGCTCTGCCTGAGGTGACGCCGATTCGGCCCGCTGCCGCGCACGATAAATTTTCGCCAAGCCGGCGGGAGCATCTTTCGCGTATGTCACATACTGCCGGTAGGAGTTGCGCCCAAGGGTCCCGCTCGTGGTGAGATGTGCGGATGCGAACCCCCACCCGCATATCTTCACCCTCGCCCTCGGCTTCACCTCCGCCGTCCCCCGGCGACACCCGCGAGCTGGAAAAGGTCAATCCCTACGCGGACCTGGCCGCCCTCGCCGACCCCGAGCCGGAGCCGGAACCCGAGCCGGCGCCCGAGGCGGAGTACCAGCCGATCCGCCGCAGCTACCTCAACGAACGCGACGACAGCGACGACCCGCTGGGTCTCGGGCTGCGTTCGGACGACGAGGACGAGGAGGAGTGGGCGCCGCCGAACCACCGCCGCAGGAAGCGGGGGATCAGCCGCTTCGCCGCCGTACCGCTCACCGTGAAGCTGCTGGTGGCCGTCCTGGTCTGTACGGCATTCCTCGCTCTTTTCGACCGGTTCGCCGTGCTCTATGCGCAGAACAAGACCGAGGAAAAGCTCAAGGAATCCCTGCATCTGACGGCCACTCCGGAAGTCGATATCCAGGGATTCCCCTTCCTCACCCAGGTCTTGGACAAGCGCCTCGAGCAGGTGGATGTCACCATTCCCGACCTGGCGGCCGACCGGGTCTCGCTGGCGAAGTTCTCGGCGACCGCGAACGACATCCGTATCGACGGTGATCTGCCGACCTCCATCAAGGGCGCCACGATCGGCAGCGTGCACGGCCGCGTGCTGCTCGCCTTCGACGACATGAATCGCGAACTGGGCGCCTCCCAGGTCAAATTCAGCGATATGGGACACAATGCGGTCCGGGCGGACGGCCGGCTGCCGATCGCCGGTCACCAATTGCGCGTACGGGCCGAGGCGCGCATTCGGCGGGCCGGTGACCGCGGAATCTCCACCGACATCAGCCGGATGCGCCTGGACATCGGCGATGTCGCCGTCTACCGCCCCGGCACCGGCAAGGAGGAAGGCCTCCGGCTGACCCGTAAGACTGCCGCGGAGCTCAGCCGGCAGGCCGCCAAGGTGAAGGCGATGCTCGGCATTCCGGCGATCGCGCAGCGGATCGGCATTCCCCAGGGCTATATCGACGAGGCGCTGCGCAATGAGGAAAAGCTGCAAGAGCTGACCGGTTCGCCGCGGTTCGTCGAGAAGCTGATGAACGTCAATCTCGTGGATGTGGTGGTGGATCACCCCTGGCTGCTGGAGAAGGTCGGCATCGATCCGAAGATCCTCGGCGCGCTGACCGGAGTGACCAAGCCGCAGCTCGCCGACCAGCTGTCGCTGTCCTTCCAGCTGCCGAAGACGCCCGGTGATGTACGGCTGCGGAACATCACGGTCGTGCCGGAGGGGATTCAGGCCGATCTGTCGGGGGCGAATCTGCCGTTCGGGGACGCGGCGAAGAAGAAGTAGCGGAAGAAGAAGTAACGAGGGCGGCCCGCTACGGCGAGGGCGGCGCGCTACGCCGCCGGCGGCTCCGGCATCACCGGCGGCGGCGTCGCCGCCCCGGGCAGGGTCAGCACCGCCTCCGTACCGCCGAGGTCCGCGGACCGCAGCCGTACGGCGCCGCCCGCCTGCTCCGCCGTACGGGCCACGATCGACAGGCCCAGCCCGCTGCCGGGCAGGCTGCGTGCTGACGGGGAGCGCCAGAACCGCTCGAAGACATGCGGGAGTTCGTCCTGGGGGATGCCGGGGCCATGGTCGCGCACGGTCAGTTCGCCGCCGGCCAGCCGGACCTCGACGGTGCCGCCGGGCGGGCTGAACTTGACCGCGTTGTCCAGGAGGTTGACCACCGCGCGCTCCAGCCCGGCGGGCTCGGCGCGTACGTACCAGGGGGCGAGCTCCGCGCTGATGGTCAGGGACGGGCCGCGCAGCCGGGCGCGGGCCAGGGCCGAGTCGACGATCTCGTGCAGGGCGACGACCTCGACGGCAGCGGGGCCGCGCACCGGGCGGGACAGCTCCTGAAGGTCGCCGATCAGCGCCGCCAGCTCCCCCATCTGCGCCTTCACCGACGCCAGCAGCGCCTCCTTGTCGGCGGCCGGGATCGGGCGGCCGGACTGCTCGCTGCGGACCAGGAGGTCGATGTTGGTACGGAGGGAGGTCAGCGGCGTCCGCAGCTCATGGCCCGCGTCCGCGATCAGCTGCTGCTGAAGGTCGCGGGAGGCGGCCAGGGCCGCGGTCATGGAGTTGAAGGAGCGGGAGAGGCGGGCGATCTCGTCCTCGCCCTCCACCGGGATGCGGATGGTCAGGTCCTCGGTACGGGCGACGTGTTCGACGGCGTCGGTGAGCCGGTCGACGGGTTCCAGGCCCGCGCGGGCGACCCACAGTCCGGCGGTCGCGGCGCCGAGCACCCCGACGCCGGAGACGATCAGCAGCACCAGCGCGAGCTGGTTGAGGGGCTGGGTGATCTGGTTCATGGGCAGCGCGACCGAGACCGCCAGCCGATTGCCGTGGGGGTCGGGCGGCGAGCCGTCGGGCCGCTTGGTCCACACCCGCATCTCGGCCCCGTCGCGGTCCTTGGTGGTGTGCACCGCAGCGGCCGCCCGGCCCGCGGCCACGGCCGTGTCCGCGCGCTGTGCGGGGATGCGCGGCTTGTCCGGCGAGGTGCAGACGGAGCCGTCCGCCGATACCAGCTGGATGGTGTAGGGGGTGGGCGGGGCCTGGACCACGGTCGTGCCGGCGCAGTACTCGCTGAGCAGCTGGACGGAGCGGACGTCCAGCTTCACGTCGCTGAGCTGCGAATCGAGCTGGTCGATCAGCCGATCACGGGTGATCAGCCAACAGGCGGCGGCCGAGAAGGCCACCGCGAAGGCGACCGCCACCGCGGTGAGCATGGCCAGGCGCGATCGCAGCGGCAGCTGCCGGAAGCGGGTCATGGGGCGCGAACCACCGGTGCTCATTCCGCGCCGCCGTCCGATCGCAGCACATACCCGACCCCCCGCACCGTGTGCACCAGCCGCGGCTCGCCGCCCGCCTCCGTCTTGCGGCGCAGATACATCACATACACATCGAGGGAGTTGGAGGTGGGCTCGAAGTCGAAGCCCCATACGGCCTTGAGGATCTGCTCGCGGGTGAGGACCTGCCGCGGGTGCGCCAGGAACATCTCCAGCAGCGTGAATTCGGTACGGGTCAGCTCGACCGGCCGGCTGCCGCGGGTCACCTCGCGCGTCGCCAGATCCATCCGCAGATCGGCGAAGGCCAGCGTCTCGCCCTCCTCGGGCTGCGCACCGGCCGCCGCCGCGTAGGTACTGCGCCGCAGCAGCGCACGGATCCGGGCCAGCAGCTCGTCCAGCTCGAACGGCTTGACCAGGTAGTCGTCGGCCCCGGCGTCCAGCCCGGTGACCCGGTCTCCGACGGTGTCCCGCGCGGTCAGCATCAGGATGGGTACGGTCACCCCGCTCGCCCGCAGCCGCCTGGCCGCGGTCAGCCCGTCCATCCGGGGCATCAGCACATCCAGCACAATCAGCTCGGGGTCGTAGGACGCGACCTTCTCGACCGCGTCCAGACCGTCGACCGCCTGCTCCGTCCCGTACCCCTCGAAGGCGAGCGAGCGCTGCAGCGCCTCGCGGACGGCCGGCTCGTCGTCGACGATCAGGATGCGGGCGGGCTGATCACCGTGTTCGGCGGGGCTCATGTGCGTGGGTACCTCGGGCATCGGGGGATACGGAACGGGGGTGGCGGCGGAGCGGACAGCTGATCCTCAGCCTTGCACGGCAGAGGGCCACAGGGGCGCTCAGACCCCGCTGTTGCTGCCGCCGCTGCCGCCGTCCCGCAGCGCGTCGAGATCGGCCTTGACGGTGTTGATCGGGATGGCGAAGCCGAGGCCGACGCTGCCCGCGGTGCTGCTGGATGCCGAACTCGGGGAATACATCGCGGAGTTGATACCGATGATCTGCCCCTGCATATTGATCAGGGCGCCGCCGGAGTTGCCGGGGTTGAGCGAGGCATCGGTCTGGATGGCCTTGTAGGAGGTCTTCGACGAGCCGGTGTCGCCGTTGTACTGGTTGCCGCCGAATTCGAACGGCCAGCCACCGCCGTCGCCCGGACTGCCCTGCCGGCCCTGGTCCTCGTCCTTGGGTACGGTCACATCCCGGTTGAGGGCGGAGACGATGCCGCTGGTCACCGACCCGGTAAGGCCCTCCGGCGACCCGATCGCCACCACGCCGTCGCCCACCGCGATCTTGCCGGAGTCGCCGAGGGCCGCGGGGGTCAGCCCCTTGGCGCCCCGGATCTTGATGAGCGCCAGGTCCTTGTCGGGGTCGGTCCCGACGACCCGGGCGATCTTCCTGCTGCCGTCGCTGAAGGTGACGTCGACCGTGCGCGCACCGGCCACCACATGGTTGTTGGTGACGATCTCGCCGCCGCTGGTGATGACCACACCCGACCCGGTGGACTCCCCGTTCCCGGTCCGCGCCGTGATCTCCACTATCGCCGGGCTGACCGCCTTGGCCACCCCCGAGACGCCGCTGCCGCTGCTCTTGCCCGCGTTGACGAGCGGTGTGGAGGCACCGTCCTGCGGCGACTGCCGCGTGGCGCCGGCCAGCAGCGCCGCGCTGCCACCGCCGATGAGACCGGAGGCCAGCGCCACCGCCGCGATCAGCGCGACCGGCCGGCGCACCCTGCGGCGCGGCTCGCGGGGCGCGGGGCCCGGTGCGTACGGGGGCGGCGGCGGGACGGCCTGCCCCTGGCCGTCCCCGTACGCGTCGCCGGGTGCGGTGCCGTACGTATACGGCCGGTCCGGTGGCATCTGTGGCATCTCATCGCCGCTTCGGCGGTAGCTGTCGGTCATGGCTACGACTGTGCAGACGGTCCATGAGAACTGTCTGAGAACGCCCTGAGAGGCCCGACAGAAGTCGGTATGCCCGGGATAAGGGCGGCGGGGCAGGGACTAGGACGCGGGGACCGGGCTCAGGCCTGGCAGCCGCACGACTGCCGTACGACCAGCCGCGACGGGAACTGCCGCAGCCGCTCGCGGCGGGAGCCGACCACCCGTAGCGCGTCGTCCAGAACGAGGTCGACCGCCGCCCGCGCCATCGCCTCACGGTCCGAGGCGACGGTGGTCAGCGGCGGATCGGTCAGCCCCGCTTCCTTCACATCGTCGAAGCCCGCGACGGCCAGCCCGCCCGGCACATCGATGCGCAGCTCGCGGGCGGCCCGCAGCACACCGATCGCCTGGTCGTCCGTGGCGCACATGATGGCCGGCGGCCGGTCCGGGCCCGCCAGCAGCTCCAGGGCGACCCGGTAGGCGTCGTAGCGGTTGTACGGCGCCTGGAAATAGCGCCCCGCCGGCGTCTTCCCGGACTCCAGCATGGCCCGCCGCCAGCCCTCGACGTGGTCGGTGACCGGGTCGCCGGACTTGGGGGTCTCTTCCGTACCGCCGAGGAAGGCGACGTACGGGTGGCCGTGCTCCAGCAGATGCCGGGTGGCCAGCTGCGCGCCCCAGATGTCGTCCGTCATCACGGCGACGTCGTCGATGGCGTCCGGCCGCCGGTGCAGCAGCACCACCCGGGCGTCCCACGCATCGATCTCGGCGGCGGCGTGCTCGCTCGGGCCCTGGCTGATGAGGATCAGTCCGGACACCCGCATCCCGAGGAACGCGCGCAGATAGTGCACCTCGCGCTCGTCGAGATAGTTGGCGTTGCCGACCAGCACCATCTTTCCGCGCTCGGCGGCAGCCTGTTCCACGGCGTGCGCCATCTCCGCGAAGAACGGCTGCCGGGTGTCCGGCACGATCAGGCCTATGAGGTCGGTACGGCGGGACGCCATCGCCTGCGCGACCCGGTCCGGCCGGTAGCCGAGCTCCTTGATCGCGGCGAGTACCCGCTCGCGCGTGGCCGGGGCGACCGGCCTTGGTCCGTTGTTGATGACGTAACTGACAACGGCGGTGGACGTACCCGCCAGTCTTGCCACATCATCCCGCGTCACCTTGGCCACGCGCGGCAGTCTACGCGGGTGGTTCTACCTGGCGGCAGGTCGACGGGTGACGGATTCTGCCGGCGGCGCGACGGCCTTCCCGGGGCCGGCCCCCTCCCGCCGCTCGTCCCGGGCCGCCCTGGCCTCCTGCTCCGCCTTCGCCGCGTCGCTGTTGGCCTTCGCCTGGGCCTTCGCCTGGGCCTCCGCCGCCCGCTCCACCTTCTCCGGCGTCACAAAGCGGTAGCCGACGTTACGGACCGTACCGATCAGCGACTCGTGCTCGGGGCCGAGCTTCGCGCGCAGCCGCCGTACGTGCACATCGACCGTCCGCGTACCGCCGAAGTAGTCATAGCCCCACACCTCCTGCAGGAGCTGGGCGCGGGTGAAGACCCGGCCCGGGTGCTGCGCCAGATACTTCAGCAGCTCGAACTCCTTGAAGGTCAGATCCAGTATCCGGCCCTTGAGCTTGGCGCTGTAGGTGGCCTCGTCGACCGAGAGATCGCCGTTACGGATCTCCATGGGGCCGTCATCGGTGGTGATCTGCTGGCGGCCCATCGCCAGCCGCAGCCGCGCCTCCACCTCGGCGGGACCCGCCGTGTCCAGCAGGACGTCGTCGATGCCCCAGTCCGCGGTGACGGCGGCCAGCCCGCCCTCGGTCACCACCAGCACCAGCGGACAGCCGGGTCCGGTGGACCGCAGCAGCTGACACAGCGACCGGACATGCGGAAGATCGCGGCGGCCGTCGATCAGTATGACGTCGGCCCCGGGGGTGTCGATCAGGGCCGGGCCCTCGGCCGGGGCCACCCGCACGCTGTGCAGCAGCAGGCCGAGCGCCGGGAGCACCTCCGTCGACGGCTGGAGTGCGTTGGTCAGCAGCAGAAGCGAACTCACTTCCGACCACCTACCCGGAATTCGGCGTGCTCGGTGTGGTCAGCGTCCTTCGCCCTGTGCGGCTCACTGTCCGGCTTGCTTCGCTTGCCCATGACGTCTGGTTCCTCCTCGGTCCCTGCGACGGGGGCACCACCCGGCCGGGGCCGGGGGAGTCTGCGGCACTGCTTCGTACGAGCGCTCTCTGCCACGCTTCGCCTGCCCGCTCGGCGTGTGTGAAAGCACAAAAGGACCCGGGGGCTACGCTGCCCGGATCCTTCTTGCCCAGCAGAATAGCTCACCCGGCTTCCGGACCCGAGGACGATTTTGCACGTTCTTGTGTTCCGTCGATCACTTCGAGTGGTCATCGGGCGGCATTGTTGACGGAAGACGGCGCCCGGAACGAGGGCGCACACCCCCCTCGCAGCCCCGGAATCACGGGCCCTGCGGGAGGTTCCGCCACCTCTTCCCGGGCTCCCGCCCTCGTCCACGCCCAGGGCTTCACCGGCGCCTCGATCGCTCCGCACAAAGCCGCGCCACCAGGGACTTTTCCCAGCATGCGGACATGATCACGCTCTTCCGCCGCGGCCAGGGCGGCTCCGGCCGCCCGCGGCGGCGAGGTCCGGGCCGCGCCACCGCGGGCATCCGATCCCGCCCCTGGGGTACTGCCGGGCCGCCGCCGGCCGGCCTTGCTCCATCGGGGCTCCGCCGCCGTGCGACACGCAGCGGCGTACGGCCGGGAGGGGCCGCGCGACGGCCGGGGGGAGCACAGGGAGCGCACAGGAGCGCACGCCCGGCACGGCCGCCTCGCGAACGGGATGGCCCGGCGGATTACCCGGCGGGCCGCTCGAGGACCTTGATCAGACTGGTGAAGCCCTCCTCGCCGTGTCCGGCGGACACGGCCCGGTGGAAGAGCTCGGCGAGGGCGACGGGCACCGTGGCATCCAGGCCCGCATCCCGCAGGGTGTGCACCACGTGGTCGGCACTGGCGGCGTTCATGACCATCCGGGCCTCGCCGCCGTCGTGGCGGTCCGCGTCGAGATACTCGCCCATGACGCCGATGAAGTACGAGACATCGGCCGCCTTCAGGGCGTGCGGGCGGAATTCCTCGGCCGAGATGCCGTTCTCCCGCATCAGCGCGGCGGCATGGAGGTAGCCGGTCATCGAGGACCAGAAGAGGGCCATCAGCGCCTGGTAGTAGACCTGGGCCAGGCCGGGGTCGGTGCCGCGGTAGTCGGCACCGGTGAGCACCTCCAGGGTTGCCCGATGGGCCTCGAAGACGTCCCGCGGGCCGCTGTAGAAGGTCTGCGAGCCCTCCTTGCCGATGAGCGGTGGCGGGACCTGCACACCGCCGGTGAGATGGCGGGCCCCGTGCCCGGCCGCCCACTTCGCGGCCGCGCGGGCCTTCTCCGGGGTGTCGGAGGTGAGGTTGACCAGGACGCGGCCGGCCAGCGCCTCGGTGGCCGGTCCGAGGACGGCGTAGAACGCGTCGTAATCGGTCAGGCTCAGCACCACCAGCTCATGGGCGGCCAGCGCCTCGGCGGGCGTCGCGGCCCGTACGGCGCCCTGGGCCACCAGCTCGTCCGCCTTGTTCGCGGTCCGGTTCCACACCGTTACGGCGTACCCGGCCTTCAGAAACGCGGCCGCCATGGCCTGCCCCATCGGCCCGAGACCGATGACCGTCACTGCCTGCTTGCTCATGAAACCCCTCCTGGAACGTCGTGGAATCACTAGAACGAACGCTCTATCTAGAGCCGCGAACAGGAACCTAACACAGCTCTAGAACGACCGCTCTAGTCCCTTACAGTGGGGCCATGCACAAGACCCAGGACTCCCCCGATGCCCAGGACGGCAGCGCGCTCGGCACCCGCGACCGCATCCTCGAGACCGCCGCCCGGCTGCTCCAGCACCAGGGGTACGAGGGAACGGGAATCAAGCAGATCGCCCGCGAGGCGCAGGCCACGTTCGGCTCCGTGTACCACTTCTTCCCGGGCGGGAAGCAGGAGTTGGCGATCGCGGCGATCCAGCACAGCGACCAGGAGTACCTCGAACTGCTCCGCGCGGCCCTCGGCGCCGTGGACGACCCCGCCGACGCGGTCCTCGCCCTCGCCGACGGCCTCGCCGACGCGCTGCGCGCCTCCGACTGGGCGGACGGCTGCCCGGTCACCACCACCGCCCTGGAGACCAGCGGGACCAGCCCCGACATCCAGCGCGTCTGCGCCGCCGCCTTCCAGAGCTGGCAGGCCGTGGTCCACGACAAGCTCAGCGCCTGCGGCATCGCCGACCCGGACGCCGGCGAACTGGCCGCGACGGTCATCAACACCCTGGGCGGCGCCGAGGTCAGCGCCCAGGTCCTGCGCGACGACGAGCCGCTGCGCATCGCGGGGCGCCACCTGGCGCGGCTGATCCGCAGCTATCGCTGACCGTCGGGCCCGGCAAAGCCGCGGAACATCCCGTCGCCGTCCGCCGACTCGGCCTCACTCCAGGACATGGCCACCCGGTCCGCCACGCCCTATTCCGGCTCCGCCACCGCCTCCGCGAACTGCGCCGCGTACAGCCGGGCATAGGCGCCACCGGCCGCCAACAGCCCGTCGTGGCTGCCCTGTTCGACGATCGAGCCCGACTCCATGACGAGGATGACGTCCGCGTCGCGGATCGTGGACAGCCGGTGGGCGATGACGAAGCTGGTGCGGCCGGTGCGGAGCTGGGCCATGGCGTGCTGGATGAGGACCTCGGTGCGGGTGTCGACCGAGCTGGTGGCCTCGTCGAGGACGAGGATGGCGGGTTCGGCGAGGAAGGCCCGGGCGATGGTGATGAGCTGCTTCTCGCCGACGGAGACATTGTTGCCCTCGTCGTCGATGACGGTGTCGTAGCCCTCGGGGAGGGTGCGGACGAAGCGGTCGACGTGGGTGGCCCGGGCGGCCTCTATGACCTTGTCGCGGGAGGTGCCCTCGGGGGCGCCGTAGGCGATGTTCTCGGCGATGGTGCCGCCGAAGAGCCAGGTGTCCTGGAGGACCATGCCGATGTTGGCGCGGAGTTCCTCGCGGGACATGGCGGCGATGTCGACGCCGTCGAGGGTGATCCGGCCGCCGCGGACCTCGTAGAACCGCATCAGCAGATTGACCAGTGTGGTCTTGCCGGCGCCTGTCGGCCCGACGATGGCGACCGTCTGGCCGGGGTGGACGCTCAGCGAGAGGCCGTCGATGAGGGGCTTGTCCTCCTCGTAGCGGAACGAGACCTCTTCGAAGGCGACGCGGCCGGTGACGTGGTCGGGGCGGGCGGGGCGCCCGGCATCGGGGTCCTGCTCCTTGGCGTCGAGGAGTTCGAAGACCCGCTCGGCGGAGGCGACGCCGGACTGGACGAGGTTGGCCATGGAGGCGACCTGGGTCAGCGGCTGGCTGAACTGGCGGGAGTACTGGATGAAGGCCTGGACGTCGCCGATGGACAGGGCGCCGGCGGCGACCCGCAGACCGCCCACGACGGCCACCAGGACGTAGTTCAGGTTCCCGATGAACATCATCGCGGGCTGGATGATCCCGGATATGAACTGGGCCTTGAACCCGGCGGCGTAGAGCGCTTCGTTCTGCTCACGGAAGCACTCGGCGGACTCCTTCTGCCGGCCGAAGACCTTGACCAGGGAGTGGCCCGTGTACATCTCCTCGATGTGCGCGTTGAGCTTGCCGGTCGTCTTCCACTGCTGGACGAACTGCGGCTGGGCGCGCTTGCCGACCTTGGTGGCCACCAGGACGGAGAGCGGGACGGTGAGCAGCGCGACCAGGGCCAGCAGCGGCGAGATCCAGAACATCACGGCGAGGACGCCGACGATGGTCAGCAGCGACGTCACTATCTGGCTGAGGGTCTGCTGCAGCGTCTGCTGGATGTTGTCGATGTCGTTGGTGGCCCGGGAGAGCACCTCGCCGCGCTGCTGCTTGTCGAAGTAGCTCAGCGGCAGCCGGGCCAGCTTCTCCTCGACCTGCTCGCGCATCCGGAAGACGGCCCGCTGGACGACGCGGGTGGCGATCCGGGCCTGGAGGAAGCTGAAGAGGGAGGCTGCGACATAGATCAGGGCGGTCCAGAGGAGGAAGATGCCCACCGCGCCGAAGTCGATGCCATGGCCGGGGACGACCGGCATGGCGTTGAGCATGTCGGCGAGCCCGCCCTGGCCGTGGGCGCGCAGCTGCGCCGCGGCCTGGGCCTTGCTGATCCCTTCGGGCAGCCGGCGGCCGATGATGCCGGCCATGATCAGGTCGGTGGCGTGCCCGAGGATCTTGGGTGCGGTCACGGTCAGCGCCACGCTCAGCACGCCGAGCAGCAGCGCGAAGCCGATGACGCCGCGCTCGGGCCGCATCTGGCGCAGCAGCCGCTTGCCGGAGCCCTTGAAGTCCATCGACTTCTCGGTGGGCTGACCGCCCATCATCCGGCCGGGCCCCGCCATCGGTGCGGGGCCGCGTCTGGACGCCGCCGGGGCCTCGGGGGCGGCCGCCTTCTTGTCCGCGGTGGTCACGCCGCCTCCTGCTCGGTGAGCTGGGAGAGCACGATCTCCCGGTACGTTTCGTTGCCGGCCATCAGCTCGGCGTGGGTGCCGGTGCCGACGACCCGGCCCTCGTCCAGCACGACGATCCGGTCGGCGCCGCGGATCGTGGAGACCCGCTGGGCGACGATCACCACGGTGGCCCGGTCCGTCTCCCGCGAGAGCGCGGCCCGCAGCGCGGCGTCCGTGGCGTAGTCGAGGGCGGAGAAGGAGTCGTCGAAGAGGTAGATCTCCGGCTTGCGGACCAGCGCACGGGCGATGGCGAGCCGCTGCCGCTGCCCGCCGGAGACATTGGTGCCGCCCTGGGCGACGGCGGCGTCCAGGCCGCCCTCCATCCGCTCGACGAACTCGCGCGCCTGGGCGGTCTCGAGGGCGTGCCACAGCTCGTCGTCGGTGGCGTCCGGGTTGCCGTAACGGAGGTTGGTGGCCACCGTGCCGGAGAAGAGGTACGGCTTCTGGGGGACCAGGCCGATGGCCGTGGCCAGCGTCTCCTGCTCGAGGGTGCGCACATCCTCGCCGTCCACCAGGACCGTGCCGCCGGTGGCGTCGAAAAGCCGCGGTACGAGGCCGAGCAGGGTCGACTTGCCGGCGCCGGTCGAGCCGATGACGGCGGTGGTCTCGCCGGGGCGGGCGGTCAGCGAGATGTCCTTGAGGACCGGCTCCTCGGCGCCCGGGAAGCGGAACTCGACGTTACGGAGCTCCAGTTCGCCGTGGCGGCGCAGCTCGGTGACGGGGTTCTTGGGCGGGACGACGCTGGTGTCCGTGCCCAGCACCTCCTGGATGCGCTCGGCGCAGACCTCGGCGCGCGGCAGCATCATCACCATGAACGTCGCCATCATGATCGACATCAGGATGTACATGAGGTAGCTGAGGAACGCCGTCAGCGCGCCGATCTGCATGTCGCCGCTGTCGATGCGCAGCCCGCCGAACCAGACGACGGCCACGCTGGAGAGGTTCACGATCAGCATGACCAGCGGGAACATCATCGACATCAGCCGGCCGGCGCGCAGCGAGATGTCGTAGAGATCGGTGTTGGCGCCGGCGAACCGCTCGCGCTCGTGCCGGTCGCGGACGAAGGCGCGGATGACACGGATGCCCGTGATCTGCTCGCGCAGCACGCGGTTGACGGTGTCGATACGCGTCTGCACTCCGCGGAACAGCGGGCGCATCCGGCGCACGATCAGGGACACGAAGATCGCAAGGACCGGGACGATGACCAGGAGCGTGCCCGACAGCGTCACGTCCTGGTTCAGCGCCATGAGCACGCCGCCGATGCACATGATCGGCGCGGAGACCATCATCGTGAACGTCATCAGCACCAGCATCTGGACCTGCTGGACGTCATTGGTGGTACGGGTGATCAGCGACGGCGCGCCGAAGGTGCCCATTTCGCGGGCGGAGAAGGACTGCACCCGGTCGAAGACGGCGGCGCGGATGTCCCGGCCCAGCGCCATGGCCGTACGGGCGCCGAAATAGACCGCCCCGATGGCGCACACGACCTGCAGCACGGTGACGGCGATCATGAAGCCGCCCAGGCGGAAAATGTAGCCCGTGTCCCCCTTGACGACACCATTGTCGATGATGTCGGCGTTGAGGGTGGGGAGGTAGAGATTGGCCAGCGTCTGGATCAGCTGGAGCAGCACGATCAGGGATATCGAGCGCCTGTGGGGCCGCAGATGCGCCCGCGCTAGTCGAACCAACACCCCCTGAGCCTATGGGAAAAATTGCCTTCAGCAATCGAATATCCGGGTTTACGCGGGCCACCCCCGAGCCTTTTGCGGGGCCTTGACCGGAGCCGGCCCGGTCGCCGCGTACGCCATCATGGAGGCGGCAACGATGACGACCGACTCGACGAACCGACTCGAGATCCGACTCGACGAACCGACGCGATGAAGAGGCCGCCGTGACAACAACTGGCACCGTGCGCTACTGGGCCGCGGCCAAAGCCGCCGCCGGCACGGCCGAGGAGCCCTATACGGCGGCGACGCTCGCCGAGGCGCTGACTGCGGCGCGCGCCGCGCACGCCGCGAACCCGGAGTTCGCGCGGGTCCTGCTGCGCTGCTCCTTCCTGGTGGACGGCAACCCGGTCGGCACCCGCGACCACGCGGCGGTGCCGCTGGCCCCGGGCGGCACCGTCGAGGTCCTTCCCCCGTTCGCCGGAGGGTGAGCACACGAACATGAGCGACAACCAGCCGCAGCAGTACCCCGGGTACCAGCCGCAGGCCCCGTACGGGCCCCCGTACGGCCCGCAGCCGCCGCAGCCGTACGACCCCGCCCCGCAGCAGCAGCACGGGTACGGGCGCGACGGATACGGCCAGGAGGCGTACGGCACACCGGACGCGTTCGGCACCCCGCCCCCCGTGGACCCCGCGCACGTCCCCTCCCAGCACCACCAGACCCCCCTGGCGCCCCAGGAGCCGGACGCCCGCCAGCACCCGCAGCCGCCCCGGCCCGACGCCACTCCCCCGCCGCCTCCCACGCCCGTGTCCACCGCCCACATGGCGCCCAACCAGCGCGCCCGCGCCGAGGGCCGCTCGCCGATCATCCCGCCGGGGATCCAGCCGGCGGCGCTGACCGTCGCCCTCGCCGCGCTGCTCGCGCTGACCGCGCCGCTGGGCCGGCCGGCGCTCGCCGTACCGGTGGTGCTGCTGCAGGCGGTCACGGCGGCCGGCTGGTTCCGGCTGAACGGCATGTGGCCCGCCCGCCAGGGCATCGCGCTGGCGTTCCTCGCCGGACTGACCACCACCGTCGCGCTGCTGGCCACCGACCGCTCGGACGCGCCCCTGGTCGCCATCGGCACGCTCGGCGTGTGGTGTGCGTTCGTCCTCGTCCTCCAGCTGCGCAACCGCAGCGGCGCCGACGAGCGGATGTACGCACTGACCGCGGGCCTCACCTCGACCGCGCTCGCGGTGCTCGCCTCCGGCCACCTGGCCGCCGCCCCGCGCGCGGTCACGGTCGGCGCCGCCGCGGTCGCCCTGGCAACGCTCGCCCGCGCGCTGCGGCTGCCCTCCGTCGTCTCGATCGCCGTCGCCCTGCTGGCGGCCGCGGGCGCGGGTATCGGGGCCGGCCAGCTGACCGGCTTCGGGCCGGCCGGCGCGCTGCTGGGCCTGGCGGCCGGCGGCTGCGCCCTGATCGGCCTGCGGGTGGCCAGCTACGACTACCCGTCGCGGTTTGTGCACATGACGGCCGGTGTGGCGCTGCCGCTCGCGCTCGCCGCGCCCGCCGTGTACGTCCTGGGCCGGGCGCTGGGCTAGTCCCTGACGACAGAGCCTGGGCCCTGACGCCAGAGCCCAGGACGGGTCCGCACAAGTCGGGCCGTCCGCCGGGAGAGATCGCCGCTCCCGGCGGCGGCCGGGCGCGTTCGCCGTACGTCCTCGTCTAGGCTCCCCGGTGCACAGGCAGGGGGCCTGTGCCGATTGCACCGATGACACGGCCGGGCGTCCGGCCCTTGTGTGGGGGTAGTGGTTCGATGCGTGCACTGAAGGTGCTGCTGTTCATCGTCGTCATACTCGGCGTGCTGTTCGTGGTCGGTGACCGCGTCGCGGTGAGTTACGCCGAGGGGATGGCCGCGGACAAGATCCGCAGCAGTCAGGGCCTGGAGAAGACCCCGGAGGTCTCGATCAAGGGCTTCCCGTTCCTGACCCAGATCGCCGGCCGCAACCTGACCGAGGTGGACGCCGAGCTCGGCGGCATGTCGGCCAGCGCCGACGGGCGCACGCTGCGGGTGGAGAAGCTGAGCGCGCAGTTCCACGACGTCGCGCTGGGCAGCGACTACACCTCCATCCAGAGCGCCGCCTCGGCCACCGGGAAGGCCCAGATCTCGTACGCGGACCTGACCAAGGCGGCCGGCGGCGGCGTCAAGATCAGCTACGCCGGCGAGAAGAACGGCCGCAGCCAGGTGAAGATCTCGCCGAACCTGCCGCTCGTCGGCTCCCTCGAGGTGACCGGCTCCCTCACCGTCACCGGCAACACCGTCACGCTGCGGGCCGACGAGATCCCGGCGATGTGCAAGGCCCTCCCCGCCTGCCAGTCGGGCGTACGCTCGCAGACGGACCACGAGTGGAAGCTGGACCAGCTGCCCGGCAACCTCAAGCTGGACAAGGTGGTGACGACGCCGAAGGGTGTCTCGCTCACCGCCTCGGGGACGAACGTCAAGATCCCCAGCTGACCGGACGGGCCCCCGCGGCGTCCATTTACTGAGACGACACTGTCCGTACGCCAGACCCCCCACCCGCGCACCGGACGCCGCGGCCCCGCCCGCACCCCTCCCCCACGGCACCGCATCCCATATCGCGGACAATCGCGTCTCAGTATTTGAGGCACCGGTGACACGCCCGGCCGTCCGTCCCTACGATCGGTGCCATGCAGAGCGCATTGAGCCGTCTCCGTCCACGGAGGCAGGCGGTACTGACGAAGCGGCGGGCAGTCGACCTGTGCCGCGTCGCCGCCATGCTCTGTCGCCCTGCCTGACGGGACTTCCGCTCCCCGTCTCGGCCCTCGGGCCGTTCCCCTGCCTGTCCCCGCGCAGCGCCGCGCGCAGCACCGCTCCGTACAGATCAGGTCGTACGGGTGCCACAGCGCATACACGGCGTACCCGCGGGCAATCTGCCACTGCCCCCCGCAACTGCCCCGGAGGAGAAGAACATGAGCCGTAGCGACGTCCTCGTAGACGCCGACTGGGTCGAGGCCCGCCTCGAGGACCCGAAGGTCGTGATCGTCGAGGTGGACGAGGACACCTCGGCCTACGACAAGAACCACATCAAGAACGCGGTCCGCATCGACTGGAAGCAGGACCTCCAGGACCCGGTGCGCCGTGACTTCGTCGACCAGGCGGGCTTCGAGAAGCTGCTGTCGGCCAAGGGCATCGCCAACGACGACACCGTCGTCCTCTACGGCGGCAACAACAACTGGTTCGCCTCCTACGCCTACTGGTACTTCAAGCTGTACGGCCACGACAGCGTCAAGCTGCTCGACGGCGGCCGCAAGAAGTGGGAGCTGGACTCGCGCGACCTGGTCGACGGCGACGCGGTCCCCAACCGCCCGGCCACCGAGTACAAGGCGAAGGCCCAGGACACCTCCATCCGCGCCTTCCGTGACGACGTCGTCGCCGCGATCGACAACCTCAACCTCGTCGACGTGCGCTCCCCCGACGAGTTCAGCGGCAAGCTGCTCGCGCCTGCTCACCTCCCCCAGGAGCAGTCGCAGCGCCCCGGCCACGTGCCCAGCGCCCGCAACATCCCGTGGTCGAAGAACGCCAACGACGACGGCACGTTCAAGTCGGACGACGAGCTCACGGCCCTCTACCAGGAGGAGTCCGTCGACCTGGCGAAGGACACCATCGCCTACTGCAGGATCGGTGAGCGCTCCGCGCTGACCTGGTTCGTGCTGCACGAGCTGCTGGGCCAGACCAACGTCAAGAACTACGACGGCTCCTGGACCGAGTACGGCTCGCTGGTCGGCGTGCCGATCGAGCTCGGCGCCAACAAGTAACAACCGAAGCTTCTCCCTTACCCCTCAAGGAAGTACCCCTATGTGTGGAGCACAGGCAGGCGGCCCCGACGCCTCGACGATCAAGCCCGGTGAGACCACCATCCAGGGCCAGGTGACCCGCGACGGCGAGCCCGTCACCGGTTACGTCCGCCTTCTGGACAGCACCGGCGAGTTCACCGCCGAGGTCCCCACCTCGGCCACCGGCCAGTTCCGGTTCTACGCGGCCGAGGGCACCTGGACGCTGCGTGCGCTCGTTCCGGGCGGCACCGCCGACCGCACCGTCGTCGCCCAGCAGGGCGGCCTGGCCGAGGTCGCCATCGCCATCTGACACACGGCACTCTCCCCCAGCTCACGCTGGGAGGTGCCCCCAGGCCAGAGGGCCGCACCCCAGGGGTTTGGACGCCTTGGCCGGGGTGCGGCCCTCCGTGCTGCCGGGGCCGCGGTGGCCGCGGACTTCTCTCCGTCCGGTCGCGGATTTACCGTGGAGTTATGTCCACGCACCGCCGGCTGTCGGCGCCCCAACGCCGCCATCGCAGGTACTTCCTGCTGATGGGCGTGTGCCTGGTGCTGTTCCTGCTGGCGTGGAGCGTGGTGCGGCTGTGGTCCGTGCCGGCCGCGGTGGCCATGTGCCTCGTCGCCATGGTCATCCCGCCGGTCGCGGCGATCATCGGCAACCGCCGTGACCCCGGCGAACGCTGGTGGGACGAGTGCGGCGACCCGGAGTCCGACCGCTGGTGGCGCGAGCTGGACGACCGGGACGACCGGGACGACGAGCAGCACCCGCAATGACGGCGGCTGCGCACCCGCTCAGTACACCAGCGCCTGCACGCCCTCCGGCATGATCTCGCTGACGAAGACCTGGGCGCCGGCCATGCCCGCCTTGTCGATCAGGTCCTTCGGCTCGATGCCGCGCCGGGCCGCACACTGGGTGCACACCGTGATCGCCCCGCCGCCCGCGAGGATCCCGTCGATCAGCTCCGGCAGCGGCGTCGCATGCGGCAGCTCGAACTCGGCCGCCCGGCCCGGCAGCGCGAACCACGACGATTCCCCGGTCAGCCACAGCGACACCTCGACGCCCTCGGCCACCGCCATCGCCGCCACCGTGAACGCCTGCGAGCACCGCTCGGGCGCATCCGCGCCCGCCGTCACCTTGATCACGAGCCTGTTCGCCATACGGCCAGAGTAGGCCGCCGGTGCCTGGCGGCAGACCTCACAGCGCCGCGGCCACCGGCGACGACTAGACTCGCAGTCGGTCCGATACACCATCCGCCCAAGGAGCGCGCTCGTGCTTGAGGCAGTCTTCACCACCCTGCTCGTCCTGGTCGCCGTCGGCGTGATCGCCTTCGCCGGCCTGACCTGGAAGAAGCTGTACCAGGGCCAGCGCTGAACAACCTCCTTCCACGTCTATAGATCGCCTGAGCTGTCATGATCGAGATTCCGTCCGACCTGAACCCGGCCCTGGTGCCCCTCGCCTTTCTCCTCGGCACCTGGGAGGGCGCGGGCGTCGCCGACTTCCCGGGCTCCGAGAAGTGCAACTTCGGGCAGGAGGTCACCTTCCGCCACGACGGCCGTGACTTCCTCGAGTACACCTCGCACAGCTGGGTGCTCGACGGCGAGGGCAAGAAGGTCCGCCCGCTGGAGACCGAGAGCGGCTACTGGCGCATCGACAAGGGCCGCAAGGTCGAGGTCGTGATGATCCGCGACCAGGGCATCGTGGAGGTCTGGTACGGCGAGCTCGCCCACCAGAAGCCGCAGATCGACCTGGCCACCGACGCCGTCGCGCGCACCGCCGCGGCCGGCCCGTACAGCGGTGGCAAGCGGCTCTACGGCTATGTCAACAGCGACCTGATGTGGGTCGGCGAGAAGGCCACCCCGGACGTGCCGCTGCGCCCGTACATGTCGGCGCACCTGAAGAAGGTCGCCGATCTGAAGGAGTGGGCCGAGAGCCTGCCCGACGACATGCCGGACGGGGTCTCCTTCTTCCGCCCTGACGGCACGCCCTACGAGGGCTGAGCCGACCGGCACCACCCGGTCACCCCACAGAACGACGCGCCCCGCGGGAGAAGTCCGGTGAGAGTCCGGCGCTGACCCGCAACGGTGAAGCGGAAGCCCCCTTCCGTAAGCCCGATCGCCCGCGGCGGCGCCGATCCTGACAACTCGCCGTGGACTGCGAGGGGACGCCGTTCCCTCGCGCCGGGCCGCCGCTCCGGCCTCCGCGCCGCCGGGGCCGGCTGGCCACAGGTGCTGCGGTATCTGGGCGCCGGGCTCACCGGCGGCACCATCGCGCCCGACGAGGTCGCCGCGTACACCATCGTCTGGGAGCTGCGTTTCCCGCGGGCCGTGCCGGCGGCCGTCGTCGGCGCCGGGCTCTCGGCCATCGGCGTCGCCGTCCAGGCGCTGGTCCGCAACGCCCTCGCCGACCCCTTCGTCCTCGGCATCTCCTCCGGCGCGGCCGTCGGCGCCAACGCCGTCCTCCTCTTCGGGGCGCTCGGCGCGCTGGGTATCTGGGCGCTGTCGGTGTCGGCATTCGTCTCCGCGCTGATCGCCATGGCCCTGGTGTACGCGGCCGCCCGTACGGCCCATGGGCTCACCCCGCTGCGGCTCGTCCTGACCGGCTCCGCGATGTACTACGGCTTCTCCGCGATCACCACGCTGATGGTGTTCACCGCCGACCGGGGCGAGGCCGCCCGCTCGGCGCTGAGGTGACTGCTCGGCAGCCTGAGCGGGGCGGGCTGGGCCTCGGTGCCGCTCGCCGCGGCCGCGGTGGCCGCCGCGCCGGCCCACCTCCTGCTCTCCGCCGGCCGGCTGAACGCACTGGCCATGGGCGACGAGACCGCCGCCGCCTTCGGGGTGGACGCGGAGCGGCTGCGCCGCGAGCTGTTCGTCGTGACCGCCGCAGTCGCCGGGGCGGTCGTCGCGGTCAGCGGCGCGATCGGCTTCGTCGGGCTGATGGTGCCGCATGTGACGCGGATGCTGGTCGGCGCCGACCACCGCCGGGTCCTGGCCGTCGCGCCGCTGCTGGGCGCGGTGCTGCTGGTGTGGGTGGCCCTCCTCTCCCGGGTGCTGCTGGCGCCCGTGGAACTGCCGGTCGGCGTGCTCACCGCCGTCATCGGCGTGCCCTGCTTCGTGCTGCTGATGCGGCGGCGCGGCTACAGCTTCGGAGGCGGTGGCTGATGCGGATCGACATCGCGGAACTGTCCGTGGACGTGGCCGGGCGACGGCTGGTCCACGACATCACCCTGGAGGCCGGCAGCGGGCGGCTGGTCGGGCTCGTCGGCCCCAATGGCAGCGGTAAGTCGACCCTGCTGCAGGAATCTTCGCCCTCACGGGGAGAACACTTCATACTGGCCTTGTGGTGACCACCGACTGGCAGAGCGACCTCCGCAGGCGCGGGTACCGCCTGACCCCGCAGCGCCAGCTCGTCCTGGAGGCCGTGGACAGACTGGAGCACGCCACCCCCGACGACATCCTCACTGAGGTACGCAAGACGGCCGGCAGCGTGAACATCTCCACCGTCTACCGGACCCTGGAGCTGCTGGAAGAACTCGGCCTGGTCAGCCATGCCCACCTCGGGCACGGCTCGCCGACGTACCACCTGGCCGACCGGCACCATCACCTGCACCTGGTGTGCCGGGACTGCACGGACGTCATCGAGGCGGACCTGTCGGTGGCCGACGCCCTGACGTCCCAACTGCGCAGCCAATTCGGCTTCGATACGGATATGAAGCACTTCGCGATCTTCGGGCGATGTGCGGCCTGCACCGAGAAGGCCACTCGGAACGACGCGTAGCGGCGCCGTAGGCTGGCTTCCATGAAGAGCCCTCTGCTGTCGCTGCCCGGTGCCGTTCCCGCCGAGGCCCCCGACGAAGGCGTCGCCGCGCATTACGGCGATCTCTTCCGGGAGCAACGCGCCCTCGCCGACGGCTCCGGTTTCGTGGATCTCTCGCACCGCGGCGTGGTCACCGTCACCGGCCCCGAGCGGCTCAGCTGGCTGCATCTGCTGCTCACCCAGCACGTCAGCGAGCTGCCGCCCGGCCAGGCCACCGAGGCGCTGGTCCTCTCCGCGCACGGCCATATCGAGCATGCCGTGTATCTCGTCGACGACGGCGAGACGACCTGGATGCACACCGAGCCCGGCAATCAGGAGGCGCTGATCGCCTACCTGGAGAGCATGAAGTTCTTCTACCGGGTCGAGGTCGCCGACCGCACCGAGGAAATCGCCGTCGTCCACCTGCCGGCGGGGTCGATCTCCGAGGTGCCCGACGGTGCCGCCGTACGGGAGACCCCGCACGGCCGCGATCTCTTCCTGCCCCGCGCCGACCTGGAATCCTTCGCCGCGGTCAACGGCCCGGCGATCGGCATCCTTGCCCTCGAGGCCCTGCGCGTCGAGGCGCACCGCCCCCGCCTGGGCCTGGAGACGGACCACCGCACCATCCCGCACGAGCTGGGCTGGATCGGCACCGCGGTCCACCTCCAGAAGGGCTGCTACCGCGGCCAGGAGACCGTCGCCCGCGTCCACAACCTGGGCAAGCCGCCGCGCCGCCTGGTCTTCCTCCACCTGGACGGCAGCGAGGTCCATCTTCCCCCGCACGGCACCCCGGTACGCCTGGCCGCCGACGGCGAAGAGGGCCGCCAGCTGGGCTTCGTCACCACCTCGGCCCGCCACCACGAACTCGGCCCCATCGCCCTCGCCCTGGTCAAGCGCAACGTCCCGGTGGACGCGGAGCTGATGGCGGGCGGGACGGCGGCGGCACAGGAGGTCGTGGTCGAGCCGTAGCGCCGTCCGGCGGGGGCCGACGTGCGCGTTCGGCCTCCGCCGCGCGGCCATGACCCATCGGACAGGCCCTAGACCTCCACCAGCACCGTGAACGGCCCGTCGTTCGTCAGTGACACCTTCATGTCCGCGCCGAAGCGGCCGGTCTCCACGTGGGCGCCCAGGGCGCGGAGTTGGGAGACGACCTCGTCGACGAGGGGTTCGGCCACCGGGCCGGGGGCGGCCGCGTTCCAGGTGGGGCGGCGGCCCTTGCGGGCGTCACCGTAGAGAGTGAACTGACTGATCACCAGGAGCGGCGCCCCGTTGTCCGAACAGGACTTCTCGCCCTGCAGGATCCGTACCGACCACAGCTTGCGGGCGAGCTGTGCCGCCTTCTCGCGGGTGTCCTCGTGGGTGACCCCCACCAGCACGCACAGCCCTTCCCCGACGATCTCCCCGACCGTCTCGCCCGCCACCTCGACGCGTGCGCCGTCCACTCTCTGCACCACAGCTCGCATACGGGCCATCATGCCGCGCGGCCCGCGGCGTTCGGACGGCCGTGCCCCTACAGGGGCCGAACGGGTGCCCTTGCCCTGCACACGGACCGCCCAGAGTGGCACGATGCGTGCACGTGGTGCGTTTCACGGACAACATGCCCTGGATGCCGCACCGGACAAGGGGACGGAACGATTCATGACCACTGCCGGCTCCGGGCAGACACCCGGTCCCGTACCAGCCGCCCGTACGACACCGACCGCGCCCGCGCCGTCGGCCGGCCGTACGAGACCGACCGCCCCGGAGTCGCCCACCCCGCGTACGCCACCGGCTCCCACGCCGCCCACCCCGCGTACGCCACCGGCTCCCACGCCGCCCACCGCCCTGACGACCACGGCAACAGCTCGTATCGAGCCCGCCCGCACGGAGGACGACCCCATGCCCCAGGCAGGCCAGGCGCAGCACCCCCGCCCGCCGCAGCAGCGCGACCGCTTCCGCCCCGTCGCCCCGCCCGACCTGTCCGGGCTGACCCTGCCCGAGCTGCGGGTGGTACGGCGGGACTCGCAGCAGGAGGAGGCCGATCTGAGCTATCTGCGGCGACTGCTGCAGGGCCGGATCGACATTTTGCGGGCCGAGATCGCCCATCGGACCACGCCGCATTCGCCGCTGCTGGACCGCCTCCCGGAGATCCTCACGGACGTCCCGTCGCGGCATCGCTCCTCGGCCCGGCATGTGACGCTGGGCACGCCGCACAGCGAGGAGTACCGGCAGCTGGCCGAGGAGATGCTCGGCGAGGTGGAGCTGTCCGACCTGGGCGCCCGAACGGACGAGGAGCTGCATGCGGCGATGGCGCGGCTGATCCGCTACGAGCGCCAGATCTCACGGCGCCGCCAGTCGCTGCAGCACACGGCCGACGATTGCAGCGGGGAGATTGCCCGCAGGTACCGTGAAGGCGAAGCACAAGTCGACGACCTGCTGTCCTGACCGGGCCACAAGCTCTGGGACCCAGGTTCTCCTCATCCTCCGGAAGGCCTCCGATGACCTCCCCCACTCCGATATCCGGCTCGACATCCGACTCGGTATCCGCCCCGGTGCCCGCACGGTCCCCGGAGTCATCCTCCTCCCCCGTGCTCGCCGAGGTCGTCCGCTCCGGCTTCGTCGAGGGCCGCCACCGCGGCTCTCTGGTGGTGCTGGCGGCCGACGGCAGCGTGGAGTGGTCGCTCGGCGACAGCGCCGCCCCCGTCTTCCCCCGCTCGACGAACAAGCCGATGCAGGCAGCGGCCGTGCTCCGCGCAGGCCTGGACCTGGCGGACGAGCGGCTGGCGCTGACCGCCGCCAGCCACTCGGGGGAAGCCTTCCACCTCGCTCTCGTACGGAGCATGCTCACCGAGCACGGTCTGACCGCCGAGCAGCTGCAGACGCCGCCGGACCTGCCGCTGGACCCGGCGGAGGCGGAGGCCTACCTGGCCGCGGGCAACGTCCGCGACCCGCTCGTCATGAACTGCTCCGGCAAGCACACCGCCATGCTGGCCGCCAGCGCCCTCAACGGCTGGCCGCTCGACTCCTACCTGGACCAGGACCACCCGCTCCAGCAGCTGGTCCTGGAGGGCGTACGGGCGGCGAGCGGCGAGGACGTCGCCCACATCGGCACGGACGGCTGCGGCGCGCCCCTGATGTCCCTGTCGCTGACCGGCCTGGCCCGCGCCTTCCGGCACTTCGTCGTGGCCGAGCCCGGTACCCCGGAGCGCCGGGTCGCGGACGCCATGCGCGCCCACCCCGAGTACGTCGCCGGCACCCGCCGCCCCGACACCTGGCTGATGCGGGCCCTGCCCGGCACCCTGTCCAAGATGGGCGCCGAGGCCGTCCAGGCGCTGGCCCTGCCCGACGGCCGGGCCCTGGCCTTCAAGATCGACGACGGCGCGACCCGCACCCTGGGCCCGGTGCTGGCCCGCGTCCTGCGCCAGATGGGCATCGCCGACCCCGTACTCGAGCGGATCGAGGACGTGCCGCTGCTGGGCGGCGGGGCGCGGGTGGGCGAGATCCGCGCGGCCTTCTGACGGCGGGGGCCGCGGCGAGGGTCCGGCAATCGCCGCTCGGCTGCGAGTCGCGCGGAAAGGCGAAATCCGCGCGACGTTCCGCTCCCCGCCTGTCTACCGTGCCGCCATGGACTTAAAGATCCGCACGATCAGCGACGACGACCTCCGCGACTGGATCGTGGCCGTGACAACGGGCTTTCTGGGCCCACCGGCTGCCTCCGACAAGGAGGTCGAGTTCCTCAGGGCGACCTACGACCCGGAACGGACCTGGGCCGCGTACGACGGCGACCGTTGCGTCGCCACCCTGCGGAGCTTCGCGCAGGAGCTGACGGTGGTGGGCGGGGCCGTGCTGCCCTCCGACGCCGTCTCCGCCGTGACCGTCTCGCCCACCCACCGCCGCCGCGGCCTGCTGAGCCGGATGATGGCGAACGACCTGCGGGCCGCCAAGGAGCGCGGCGATGCCGTCTCCACGCTGATCGCCGCCGAGTATCCGATCTACGGGCGGTTCGGCTACGGGCCGGCCACCTGGACGTCCAGGTGGCGTATCGATGCGGCCCGGTCCGGGCTCGACCCGCGGCATGCCGCCCCGGAGTGCGGCGGGCGGATCGACTTCGTCACCGCGGAGGAGGTCCGCACGTTCGGGCCCGGCCTCCACGACCGCTTCCGCGTCCAGGTGGCGGGGGCCGTATCGCGCAGCAGCCAGTGGTGGCAGCGGGCCACCGGCGCCGTGCAGGTGTTCACCGACTCGTCGGCGGACGTGCACCACGCCGCGTACCGCTCCCCGTCCGGCGGGATCGAGGGCCTGGTCAGCTACCGGCACGACATGCGCTGGGAGGCCAAGCAGCCGGAGACCACCGCGCGCGTCGAGCGTCTGATCGCGACCTCGCCCGCCGCCGAGCGGGCCCTGTGGCAGTTCCTGTGCTCGATCGACTGGGTGCAGCACGTCGACACCGGCCTCCGCGCACCCGACGATCCGCTGCCGCACTTCCTGGGCAACACACGGGCGGCGGTCATCCAGGAGCAGTCCGACTATCTGTGGCTGCGCCCGCTGGACGTTCCCCGCCTGCTGGAGTCCCGTACGTACCCGGTGGCGGGCACCCTCGTCCTGGAGGTCGAGGACCGCGCCGGACTGGCCGGCGGCCGTTTCCTCCTGGACGCGACCCCGGACGGCGCCACCTGTACGCCGACCACCCGTACCGCCGAACTCACCCTGGATGTCGGCGACTTGGCCGCGCTCTCGCTGGGCGACGCGGCCGCCACCCGGCTGTCGGCACTGGGCCGGATCCGCGAGGAGCGTACGGGCGCGCTCGCCACCGCCGACACGCTGTTGCACACGGCGCGCCGGCCGTGGTGCCCGGACATCTTCTGACCAGGACGTTCCGGCCGGCCCGGAGGCGTCGCGGGATCCTTGCCGAAACGGTGGCCACGGCCGCTGCCCCATGGCCCCTGGCCTGCATAAGGTGGCGAGGACAGACCACAGCGCACGAGTGCCCCGGTGTACCTCCCGTACGCCGGGGCACCATCCACCACAGCAGGAGGCCGGCGACCATGAGCGACGCGAATTCCGAGCCGCAGGGGCCCGAGGCGATCGAGCACGCGCACGACCCCGAGGTGCTCCAGCTCGCGGCCAAGGTGTTCGACCTGGCGCGGCACGGTGACACCGACACCGTCGCTGCGTATGTGGACGCGGGCGTGCCCGCCAACCTGACGAACGAGAAGGGCGACTCCCTGGTGATGCTCGCCGCCTATCACGGGCACGCGGCCACCGTGGAGGCCCTGTTGAAGCGCGGCGGCGACGCCAACCGCACCAACGACCGGGGCCAGACGCCGCTCGCCGGTGCGGTCTTCAAGGGCGAGGACGAGGTCGTCAGGGTCCTGGTGGCGCACGGTGCGGACCCGGCGGCGGGCGCGCCCTCGGCGATCGACACGGCGCGGATGTTCCAGAAGACGGAACTGTTGGAGCTCTTCGGCGAGAAGTGAGGCGCCTTGACCTCAACATTGCTTGAGGTCCTAGCGTCGGGCCCCGTCGGCAACACCGCCGCGCAAGGAAGGGCCCCACATGTCCGAGCACCGCTACACCCTCGCCGTGATCGTCGGCAGCACCCGGGAGGGCCGGTTCGCGCCCGTCATCGCGAACTGGTTCACCCGGCACGCCGAGAGCCACCCCCACATCGACATCGACGTCATCGACCTGGACGCCATCCGCCCCTACGAGCTCCGCGGCGGCACCGAGGCGTACGCGTCGTTCGCCGAGCGGGTCGAGTGGGCGGACGCATTCGTCGTGATCACCCCGGAGTACAACCACTCCTTCCCGGCCCCGCTCAAGCACGCGATCGACCTGCTGCACCGCCCGTGGCAGGCCAAGCCGGTGGGCTTCGTCTCGTACGGCGGCATCTCGGGCGGCCTGCGCGCCGTCGAGCAACTCCGGCTGATTTTCGCCGAGTTGCACGCCACCACGGTCCGCGAGACGGTCAGCTTCCCGCTCGCCGGCAGCCTCTTCGACGACCAGGGCGCGCTGCGCGACCCCGCCCCGGCCGCGAAGGCCGCCGACGCCCTGCTCGGGCAGCTGACCTGGTGGGCGGTGGCCCTCAGGGAGGCCCGGCTGGCGCGGCCGTACGGGGCATAGGCCGGCCGCCCGGTGGGCGCCTTACGCCCTTTACGCGCCGTCCGGGCCGAGCGTCCGCTCGACCAGGGCGGAGATCAGCCCGTCCGTCTCCTCGACCGGCACCGCACCCGGCAGCGTCAGCTGCTCCAGCATCAGCCCGGTCATCGCCAGATAGTTCAGCAGCACGGCCGTACGGTCACCGGGCAGTCCGCCCTCCACGTGGAAGCGGATGTTCTCCTCGAGCGTCGCGCGCATGACCTGGGTCAGCTCCGCCCGCAACTCGGGGCGCCGGGTCGCCTCCAGGCGCAGCTCCAGCATCGCCAGATAGCCCGTACGGTTCTCCGTCACCCGGCGGTTGATCCAGTGCATCAGTTCCACCACCAGCTCCCGGCTCGGCGGCGCCGCCATCACCTCGGCGACCTCGTCCGGGTCGGGGGCGATGCGCTGGTGGATCTGGCCGGTGACCTGGGCCAGCAGATCGTCGCGGCTGGCGAAGTAGTTGGACGCGGTCCCGTTGGGCACCGCCGCGGCCGTATCGACGGCCCGGAAGGTCAGCCCGCGCGCGCCGTCCCGCGCCAGCACCTCGATCGCGGCGTCCACCAGGGCCGTACGCCGTTCAGGGTTACGCACCATCTCCCGGCACCTCCTCGAATTCCCGAAAACCCCTTGCAACCACTACGTATAGAGTACAACTGAAGCACTACGAACGGAGTGGTTACGCCCCGAGGGATGGCGCACCCAGGAGACCGGCGGCGCGCTCCTCGGCTTGCGTCTGGGCCCCCGAGGGCACCTTGATCGAGGTGCTCCAGAACATCGAGCCCGCCCCGGAATGGATGGCGGCCCAGGGCCTGTGACGACCGGCTCCCGCCTGCCACCCGGCCCCGCCGATAATGACCTGCAATCACCTTTCGGCCAGGACCACTTCAGGGGGCAGGGCACATGAGCGCGCGCAAGGGTCCGTACGAATGCGGTCTGGACGCCGCCGTGGACGTGATCGGCGGGAAGTGGAAGGTACTGCTGCTGTGGGCGCTGGCCGAGCACCCGCGGCGGTTCGGCGAACTGCGCCGGGAACTGCCGAAGATCAGCGAAAAGGTGCTGGCCCAGCAGCTGCGCGAACTGGAGGCCGACGGCATCGTCCACCGCGAGGTCTACGACCACGTCCCGCCCAAGGTCGAGTACTCCCTCACCGGGCT